>JANWZD010000021.1 GCA_025054935.1 Dehalococcoidia bacterium
GGATGGCGGGACGAGGCGCGAGCCCCGAGCGCGAAGGCCGTCGCGCCGGTAGCAGCCTCGTAATGACCGCGAGGATGGCTGGACGAGGCGCGAAGCGGGGAGAAGCGCGATCAAACTCGACCGTTCGGCGCGCAGTGACGGTGCGGACGGTGGGACGAGCGACGGGCGCTGCTGGCGGCGCGAGAGGGACGCTCACGGCCGGCGTCGTTGCGAGGCGGCGAAGCCGCCGCGGCAACCCCGATCAAAAAAGCCCCTGCACGCGGACCCGGCCGCGGAGGAGGCGGACCATGGCGACGGCCATTCGCTCGTGGAGGCGCCTCCCAAGCAGCGGCGCGGCCAGAGGGGAATGGAGCCCGAAGTTCCTCGGATGCTCGCCCGATGGCGCGCCGCCCGCTACCCTTCCCGGAGAGCGGCAGGAGGACCATGGGACGACTGTGGACGGCGGCGCTGACACTGCTGGGGGCGGTGCTGGCGGTAACCGCGCTGGCGACGACAACGGACGGACCGGCGGATGCCGCGCCGACGCTGCCGGCGATCGACGTGCGGGAGGTGGCGCGCGGCTTCGACCGGCCGACGTCGATCACGGGAGCCGGCGACGGCAGCGGCCGGATCTTCGTTACCGAACAGCGGGGGATTGTCAAGATCGTTACGGGGAGCTCGGTCGCGGCGACGCCTTTCCTCAGCATCACTGACCGGGTCAGCTGCTGCGGCGAGCGCGGGCTGCTCAGCCTCGCCTTTCCGCCCGGCTTCGCCCAGAAGCAGTACTTCTATGCCTACTACACCGACCGGACGGGCGACATCGTCATCTCGCGCTTTCACGTGACGCCAAATCCGAACGTCGCCGACCCGGCGAGCGAGCAGCGGGTCCTCACGATCTCCCATCGCGAGGCGGAGAACCATAACGGCGGTCAGCTGCAGTTTGGTCCGGACGGCTATCTCTACATCGGGACGGGCGACGGCGGCAGGGCCAATGATCCGTGGAACAACGCCCAGAACCCCGCATCGCTGCTCGGCAAGATGCTGCGGATCGACGTCGAGACCGGCCGCCCGCTCACCTACACCATCCCGGCGACCAACCCTAAGAAGCCGGATTGGGCGCCGGAGATTTGGGCGATCGGCCTGCGCAATCCCTGGCGCTTTTCGTTCGACCGCCTAACAGGCGACCTCTACATCGGCGACGTCGGCCAGAACGCCGTCGAGGAAGTCAACGTTCAATCGGCGGTCAGTCCCGGCGGCGAGAATTACGGCTGGCGGGTCTGGGAAGGGTCGCGCTGCAACATCCCGCCCGCCGGCAGCAGCGCCTGCCCGCGCGACGGCTATGTCTTCCCTGTCGCCGAGTACGGGCACGATCGCGGCTACTCCGTGAACGGCGGCTACGTCTATCGGGGGAGCGAGTTCCCTGCCCTCTACGGTGTCTACATCTTCTCCGACCTCGGCGGCTGGATCTGGGCGGCTGCCCGCGAAGGCGGGACCTGGACCTATAACCGCGTCAAGTTCCTCAGCAACACCCAATTGTCGACGCACGGCGAGGATGACAACGCGAACCTGTACGTCGCCGACTACGGCCGCGGCATTCTCTACAAGATCGTCCAAGCGGGGGCGACGCCGGGGCCAACGGCGACAAGCGGCGTGCCGACGCTCCAGCCGACGTTCGGCGTCCCGACCCCGACCGGAACCGTCTTAGCTCCAGCAGCGAGGCCGACGCTGACGCCAGTCGGCACCGACCGCCGCTTCATCCCCGCCGCGCCTCGCGGCGCTGTCCCGTAGGCCGTGCTTGACGGCGGCGCGCCGCGCCGGTACCCTGCCGGCGCGAGGGAGAGAGGGTGACAGCGATCGAGAAGGGCTACGTCGACGCGCCGAGCGGCCAGGTGCACTACCGGGCAGCGGGCAGCGGCCCGGCGCTGCTCCTGCTCCACCAGACCGCTACCTCGGGCCGGATGTGGATGCCGGTCGTCGAACGTCTGGCCGACCGCTTTCGCTGCCTCGCGCTCGATACGCCCGGTTTCGGTCTCTCGGACGCGCCGCCGCGTCCCTACCTGATGGAGGACTACGCGGCAGCAGTCGCGGCCGCGCTGACCGCGCTCGGCGTCGCGCGCGCCCACGTCCTTGGGCATCACACCGGCGCGTCGATTGCGGCCCAACTCGCAGCCGACTTCCCCGAACGCGTCGATCGACTCATTCTGCACGCCTGCCCCGTGGGCAACGACGAGTTCCGCCGCGCCAAGCTGGCGGAGGCGACGCCGGTGCCGCTCGCTGACGACGGCAGCCACGTCGAGTGGGTGCGCGCCCGCATCCTCGGCTATTCGACGCCGCTGCCGCCCGAGGAGCTGCACTGGTTCATCCTCGAATACCTGACTGCCCTGCCGCGCTACCACGAAGCGCACGTCGCCGTCTGGACCCAGCGCGTCGAGGAGCTCGCGCCGCGCATCGCCGCACCGACCTTGCTGCTGACGGGCGACCGCGACCTGTTCGTCGAGCAGCAGGACGCGCTCGCGGCGCGCTTTCCGAACGCGCGCTCGGTCATCCTCCCCGGCGGGCGGCTGGTGATGCTGGAAGACCCCGACCGCTACGCCGCGCTCGTCGCCGGCTTTCTCAGCGAGAGCAGCTAGCGCGCCGGCTCGGCGGTGACGCGGAAGGCGGCCTCGTGCGTGGTGACGGGCGTCACGGCGCTGACGATCAGGACAGCGCGCGGAACAGCACCGCCGGCGGCGCGGATGGTCACCTCGCCGCGGTTGTGCGCATCCAGCGGCAGGTCTTCGACGGTCGTCTCGCTGCCGAAGCGGACCAACTGGACCTGAAACCGCTGGGGCGCCTCGCCCCGCAGGAGGACAAAGCCGTTCGCCTGCCAGTCGCGTTCGTCCTCGGCATCGTCTGACCACCCGATCTCGGGGATGCGCAGGTCGTCGATCGCGAACCCTTCGTGGTTGACGGCATCGTCGGTGATGACCTCAAAACGGAGGAGGATCTGCTTGCCGGCATAGGGCGTCAGGTCGACGCGCTCCTCCACCCATTCCGGCCGCTGCCCGCCGGACATGCCGGTCCACCCGGGCCCGAAGGCAAATCCCGAACCAGGGTTCGTCACGGCCGTCCGGCCGGGCAGGATGTCCCAGGTGCGGCCGCCGTCGGTCGAGACCATCACGTAGGCGAAATCCCAATCGCGCTCGAGGTCGTACCACGCCGCAAATTCGAGCGTCGCGCTGCGCGCGCCTCTCAGGTCGACGGCGCGGGTGAGCGTGGGGTTGATCGAATCGCCGCGGTTGCTCCACCAGAAGCTGCGCCCGCTCCGCGGTTCGGCGCTGACCAGCTTCACCGTCGTGCTGCCCTCAAAGCGGATCGTCGCGTCTCCCGGCAGCCGCAGCTCGACATATTGGGCGGCATATTGGCGCACGGTGGCGCGTTCGCTTCCGAACTGGCTGAGCGTCAGGCGCGGCGTCACCCCTTGGCGCAGCCCCTCGTAGCCGTAACGCGGGTGGCCGCGCAGGTTCAGGAGGTTGGCGACCGTCCACTCCTTGAACACCTCGTCGAAGGTTGGCCCGCCGCGCCGCGCCAGCCACGCCTCGACGCCGGCGATGCCTCGTTCCGGCTCGCGCACGAGGTCGGCGAGCGTGTCGCGGCCGAAGCGCTCGGCGAGGTAGCGCATGAAAAGATACGCGGCGCCGTAGTTCGGGGCCGCTGCTGACGGATTCGATGCCCAGCTGGTCAGCTGAGTATTCGGATTAGCGAGGAAGGCGTTGACGAAGCTTGCGCCCGTGCCGCAGAACTCGGCGGAGAGTTCGGCCAAGCCTTCGTTCACCCACGTCTCTTCCGCCGGGTCGTTCGCCCACTGCACCATGTGGAAGAACTCGTGGGCCATCGTGCCGAGGAACTGGGGCGAGCCGAGCCGAATTGCGCCGGCGTTCAGGTAGAACATCTCGCGCTCATTGCTGAAGGGATTGACGGCGGTTGGATATTGGTCGGCGCTGCTGTAATAGCCGGCGACCCCCGGGATATTGCCGATCAGGATGGTCAGGCGCGGGTCGTTGTCGACGCCGGGCGACCACTCCGAGCCGAACAGCCCGCGCACGCAGGGGGAGATCGTGGTTTCAAAGATCTCTGCCGAGCGCTGCAAGTCGGCCTCGCTGTAATGGAGGCCGTTCTGGAGGAAGAGGGCGAGGCGCGCTGTCGCGTGGCGGAGCGTCGCCGTCATCGGGAAGTGGCGCGCGGTCGAGATATCCATCACCCAGAAGGTCCGCTCGTCGCCGACCTGCTCCTGGGGGCGGTCGATTGTCCGCGGGATCGGCGTTCCTTTGGTGCGCAGCCGCTCGGCGATCGCATAGAGGTCGCGCGCGGGCGGCGTCGGGAGAGCGATCGTCGCCCGAGGCGGCGCGCTGGTCGGGAAGACAGCTGCGGTAGGGGTGGCGACTGCGCTGCGCGACAGCGGGCCCGCCGAGAGCGCCGCGCCTGCCGCCAGCCCAAGAACGACCAGCGCCGCGCCGATGAGGGCAGCGAGCCGGCGCGTCATGCTGCCGCTCGCGCCAAGGCGGCCAGCACCGCCGCTAGGCGTGGCAGCGCCGCCTCGCTGACCTGAACGACCTCGGCATGGGTGACCGCGTTTTGCTCGCTGGAAATGTTGGTGACGAGCGAGAGGACGCAGACGCGCAGGCCGAGCTGCCGGGCCGCGATCACCTCCGGCAGCGTGCTCATGCCGACGACATCGGCGCCGGCAAGGCGCAAGAAGCGGATTTCGGCCGGCGTCTCGTAGGAGGGGCCGGCGACCATGGCGTAGACGCCGGTGCGGGCGCGCAGGCCTGCCTCCCGCAGCGCAGCGAGCGCCGCCTCGATGAGCGCAGCGTCGTAGGCGTCGTGGAGCGAGACGAATCGCGGCCCAGCGCTGTCCACGAGCGGGGAGTGCCCGGCAAAGCCGGGGAAATTCAGATGGTCGCGCACGACGACGACATCACCGACGGCGAGGTCGTCGGCGAGGCCGCCGGCAGCATTGGTCAGGATGACGGCGCGCACCCCAGCGCGAGCAGCGGCGCGGATCGGCAGCGCGATCGCTGCGGCGCGATAGCCCTCGTAGAGGTGGGCCCGCCCTGCGAGAAGAAGAACCGGGAACCCGCTGAGGAGGCCAAGCGCCAAGGTCCCGGCGTGGCCGGCGACGGTCGGGACCGGGAAGCCGGGGAGGTCGGCGTAAGAGCAGCGCCGCGCGTTCTCCAGCAGGTCAAGAAGCGGGCTGAAGCCGGAACCGAGCTCAATGGCGACGGCCGGAATGGGGGAACCGAGGGCGCGGATCTTCGCCGCGGCTTGCTCGACGTGCTGCTCGTACTGGTCCGTCGTACTCCTCGCGCCGGCCGTCAATTCCGCAAATTCTATCGCCGGCCCCGATGCGCGCGCCAAGACGCAAGCGAGCACGCGGCACTTCTCGGCTACAATGGGGGCGACGCGGAGAGATGTGCCCTCGAGGAGGAACCATGGCGCTTCGACTCGCGCCGCATGAGCCCCAGCCGGTGACGATCACGAAGGAGAACATTTTCGAGACGCCGATCACGCCGTTCGAGACGTGGCTGTTCAGCCTTGCTCGCCAAGACCCGCAGCGCTACCGTCAGCTCGTCGAGGAGTGGGTCGAGACGCTGCCTGCTTACGATGGCCCGGCTGATGGGTCGGATGTACTGCCGCCGGGCGCGCCGCCGGTTGAGATCCCCGAGTATTGGAAGCGGCCGGTCCACCTTGAGCCGGGCGGCTTCGGCAACCCGAAGATCGTCCGCCTCAGCCAAGTGTCGAAGGTCCAGTGGTCCTTCACGCGCGAGGAGATCGTTCGCGAGCAGCTCGCGCGGATGTATGCCGGCAAGGACCCGCGCCGGATCCTCGACGCCGGCACCGGCACCGGCACGACGGCGATGGTCTTCGCTGAGCTGTTTCCGCAGGCCGAAGTGGTCGGCATCGACCTCTCGGCGCCCTACATTCGGTTCGCGCGCGAGTGGGCGCGGCATCGCGGGCTGACGAACGTTGCGTTCTACCAGCAGAACGCCCAGCGCACCGTCTTCCCCGATGCCTCGTTCGACGCTGTCCACTTCACGTATGTCCTGCACGAGATGTACGTTGAGGACGCCAAGCAGATCCTGCGCGAGCTGTACCGCCTCGTGAAGCCGGGGGGAATGCTCACCTTCTTCGATGGGACCTATCCCGACACCGAGGAAGAGCGGCTGCAGAAAGCGCGCTTCAGCGCCATCACCGGCATCGAGCCGTATCTCGGCGAGTACATGAAGCTGAACATTGAGCGGGCGGTCGCCGAGACGGGCTTCACCAATGTGACGCGCCATCTGACGCTGCCGGACGGGATGGCCGTCTCGGCGGTCAAGCCGGCGTAGCGCGGCGACTTGTTTGTCGCGAAGCTTCTTCGTATCGTGGTTGGGTGACCGACAGCGAAGGAGGCGATCGCGATGACATCCCGGGTCATTACCCGTCGGCAGCTGCTGCGCGCGGGCGCGGCGGCGGCGACGCTGGCGGCCGGCAGCTCCTTTCCCTCGATTGCGGCTGGCAGCGAGGTCATCCGCATTCTCTACACCAACGACACGCACGCGCGGCTTGAGCCGTTCGTCGAAAACAACGTCTCCATCGGCGGGATCGCGCGCCGCAAGGAGGTGATCGACCGCATCCGCTGGCTGGGCGGCTCGGTGATCCTGCTCGATGCGGGCGATGTCTTCCAAGGGACCCTCTATTTCAATGTCTACGAGGGGCTGGCCGATCAGCCGTTCATCAACGCGCTCGGCTACGACGCGATGACGCTCGGCAACCACGAGTTCAATAAGGGGCCGGCGGTGCTGGCGCGCTTCCTCTCGGGGCTGCGCGTCCCGGTGACGAGCAGCAATCTCGGCATCGACCCGGCCTCGCCGCTTGCGGGATTGGTGCGCCCGTGGACGATCGTCGAGCGCGGCCGGACGCGCATCGGCATCATCGGCGTCACGACCGACGAGACCCCGATCCTCTCCTCGCCCGGACCGCAGATCCGCTTCGGCGACCACTACGCCGGTCTGCAGGGCGCGGCCGACTGGCTGAGCAGCCTTGGGGTTGCCGCGAAGATCGGCCTGACGCACATCGGCTACGCCCAAGACCGCCAGCTTGCTCAGCGGACGAACGGGATCGCCGTGATTGTCGGCGGGCACTCCCATACCAAGGTCGACCCGACGCCGGAGGTGGTGACCAATGCAGTCGGCCGACCGGTGCTGATCGTCCAAGCGCAGGACTGGGGCCGCTACGTCGGGCTGCTCGACGTTGAGCTCGACGGCCGGGGCGTCCCGATTGCCTATCGCGGCGCGCTGATCCCGGTTGACGAGACGGTGCCCGAGGACCCCGAGTTTGTCGCCCGTCTTGCGCCCTTCAAGGCGGGGGTTGAAGCGTTCGGCCAGAAGGTCGTCGGCACCGCAGCGGTGACGCTGGTCGGCGAGCGCACGGCAGTCCGCTCTCGGGAGACGAACCTCGGCAATCTGGTCGCCGACCTGCTGCTGGAACGGATGGCGGCTGACCGCGCCCAGATCGCGTTGGTGAACGGCGGCGGCATCCGCGCGGACATTCCGGCTGGGCCGGTGACGGTCGGCCGGATCAAAGAGGTGCTCCCCTTCGACAATGCCATCATGACGATCACGATCACTGGCGCGCAGCTGATTGCGGCGCTTGAAAATGGCGTCAGCCAAGTCGAGACCGGCGCGGGCCGCTTTCCCCAAGTTGCCGGCATGCGCTTCGTCTGGGACCCGACCCGGCCGCCGAACTCTCGCATTGTTCGGGTCGAGATCGGCAACCCGCGCGTCGGCTGGCGACCGGTCGATCAAAGCGCGACCTACCGCCTCGCAACCGTAGACTTCCTGGTCAACGGCGGCGACGGCTATGCGGTGTTCCGGGCGGGGCTCAGCCCGCTCAACTCGGGGCTGCTCCTCTCCGACCTGCTGATCGAGCACTTCGAGCGGGTCGGCACGGTCTCGGCAGCGGTAGAGGGACGGATTCAGGCGTTGGGCCGGGTGGCGAGCCTGACCTCGAGCGTGGCTGCCGGCTACGAAGTTGCTCTCGATGACCTCTGGCGGCCGGGCGAGGGCCTGCAGCCGATCTCGCGGCGGCTCTGGGCGGTCTGAGACTGCAACGGCGAGGCGCCGGGGCGGTCCCCCGCGCGTTCGGTACAATCGGAGCGGGAGGTGCTATGGTCTGGGACCGCAGACATGTTGAAACCCTCGCTCCGGATGAAGGCGCGTTCCGGCCGGTCGAGGCGAGCGGGATCGCACCGGGCCTCGAGGTCCGCGTGCTGAGCGAAGATCAGCGGGACGGCGCATTCACCGCGCTCGTGCGCGTTCCGCCGGGCTGGAAGCAGGAGCAGCCGTTCGCAGCTGCCTGCACGCTGGAGGCTTATCTCCTTGAGGGCGACCTGACGGTCGGCACGCACTCCTTTCACCGCGGCTGGTATACCTATCGCCCGGCCGGCTTCCTCAACGAGCCGATGGCATCCGAGCGCGGGGCGCTCCTGCTGCTGTTCACTGACGGGCGCTTCGCGCTTGGCGAGGCGCGCGCGACGCCGAACGCCATCCCCGGGGTCGATACCGAGACGATCCCGTGGGGAAAGCCGCTGACGGACAAGAAAGACAGTCCGCTCCTCAGCAAGACCCTGCGGATGAACCCAGAGACCGGGGAGCGGACCTTCCTCAACCGCCTCCTCCAGGCGGGCGGTGACCCGCGCATCGAGTGGCATCCCTGCGTCGAGGAGCTGTACCAGATCGAAGGGACGACCAGCCTCGACTACCCGCGCAATCGCTTTCTGCTTGCGCCGGGCGTTTACTGCTACCGTCCGCCCGGCATCCCGCACGGCCCATTCCAGACGGACGGTCCCGTCCTGACCCTCGTCCGCGTCTCTTCGACCTTAGTCAATAACTACGTCTCGCCCGAGGAGGCTGCGCAGATGATCCGCGCCTACGGTCCGGGCATCGATCCGCGGATGCTCGATTGAGCAGCGCGGCGGAGAGAGTGCATTGATAGTGCGCGATCTCGCGCTTGCGACGGTCACCGTCGCCGGGGATCGCCTCGACGATGTCGCCGCAGTCTACCAAGAGGCGTTCGGCTGGGCGGTTCGCTGGGAAGGGCTGCTCGACCCTGCCCTTGCGGCAGCGTGGGGCATCGCGCCGGCGCGGCGGCGTGTCCTCCTGCTCGGCGCGAACGGCGAGACGCGCGGGCTCGTGCGGCTAGTCGAAGGAGAGACGCCGCCCCCGCCGCCGCTCGCGACGTTCGGCTGGTCGGCGCTCGAGATCACGGTGCGCGACTGCGACCGCATGGCAGAGCGGCTGCGCGGCCACCCGCGCTTTCGGGTGAACGGGGAGCCGCGCGACCTGCGGTTCAGCGCCGACCCGCCGGGGCAGCGGGCAATGCAGGCGGTCGGCCCGGCAGGGGAGCAGTTCTACCTCACCCAGGTCGTGCGCCAGACACCGGGACGTGAACTGGCGGTGCCGCCGCCGGGCGCGGAAGTAGGGGCAGTCTTCATCGCGGTGCTCGCCGCACCCGATTACAACGCGGCGAAGGCGTTCTACGTTGACGTGCTTGGCTGCGCTCCCGACATCGATGGGAACGAGGTCGCGCTCTCCGTCGCCCGGAAGGAGCTGGGCCTCCCGGAGGGGACGCGATTTCTCCTCGGCGCATTGCGGCCGCTCGGCGAGACCCGCATCGAACTGGACGGCTACCCGCCGGGCGTGGGCCGGGTCCGCGAGCGCCACCCCGGCGAGCTGCCGCCCGGCTTTGGGGTCGCCAGCCTCCTCGTGACCGACCTCGAGCGCGCAGTGCATCATGCCCATGCTCGCGGGTATCGGGTGCTTGCGCCTCCAGTGCCGATCGATGAGCCGCCCTATGCCGGACGACGGAGCGTCACGGTTGTCGGCGGCGCGGGCGAACTGGTCGAGCTGATCGGCGAGTAGCGCGCCGCGTCGGCAGCGTCCGCCTCCGCGCGCTGCGGTTGCGCCGAGGCACCTTGGCCGGAGAGCGGGTCGCCAAGGGCCGCGAGGCGTCTCGTCTCGCTTCCGGGGCGACGAGCGCTGGCGCGCTCTGAACATCGTTTCCGACGAAAACTCTCTATTCGTACTTGGGCTGTCGACTAGCAATTTCTATTGATGCCTTGACGGTGCTTCTGCGCGGGGTATAGACTGGCTTGAAGACGGACCCACTGCTGTGGAGAAAGGACGAGCAATGGCGACCCTCATCTCCGCCCGCGATATCGACGAACTGGTCAAGACCCACGGCCGCACGCTGAGCTTGCCGGCAGATGCCCGTCTCACGCCGTCCGCGCAGGATCGGGTGCGCGAGCTGGGCGTCGAGGTGGTTATCGGCAGTCAGCCGGGCCGCCAGAACGGCAGCGCCAACGGCGCGGCCTCCCGAGCCGCTCACGCCCCCGCCTCGCGGGGCGCGATCACCGTCGACGCCCGGCCGGTGGAGAATGGCAATCGGCCGAGCACGGCGGTGCCGGAGCAGCGGAGTCAGCGGGCGATGATGGAGTTCATCGCCGGCTTGAAGGGGTATACCCACACTCGAGAGCTGCAGAAGATCTACGCCGAGCGTGAGGCAGCCTTCAAGCGCGACCACGGCCGCCGGCCGGCGAACGCGGCCGAGGCGCTCGCCTTGATCAGCGACAAGCTCGCCTTCCGGACCGACTATTTCATCAACCGCGTCTCGCAGGACATGCTCTGGCGCTCCTGCGCCGAGATCATCATGCCGCACGCCGAGGAGCTGAAGGCGCGGCTGAAGGCAGCCGAGACCCAGGGCCCCGGGAAGCTCGAGCTGAATCCGAACCTGCAACTGCCGCCGTATTTCTCCGGGACCGAGTTCCACATGATGCCGGGTTCCTATTATGACGAGGAGCTGGCAGGCTTCTTCTTTGACCTGGGCGGGAGCATCTATTTCTCCAACCGGTACGATGGCGCGCGGATGCAGCGGGCGATTGTCGAAAGCACGCCGGCAGGGTTCACGCCGACGCGGATCCTCGACCTTGGCTGCTCGACCGGGACGAGCACGACGATCTGGAAGGAATACTTCCCGAAAGCTGAAGTGATCGGGATCGATCTTGCCGCGCCGATGCTCCGCTACGCCCACATGAAAGCGAACGAGCAGGGCTTCGATGTCACCTTCAGCCAGCGGAACGCCGAATATACCGGCTATCCTGATGAGTCGTTTGACCTGGTCACCGCCTGCATCCTGACCCACGAACTGCCGCTCTATGCGATCCGCAATGTCTTCCGCGAGGCGTA
The DNA here is from genome assembly GCA_025054935.1 of Dehalococcoidia bacterium. Classification (NCBI taxonomy): domain Bacteria; kingdom Bacillati; phylum Chloroflexota; class Dehalococcoidia; species Dehalococcoidia bacterium. The sequence goes on from JANWZD010000021.1 coordinate 11,244, forward strand.
TCGCCTTCTGAAGCCCGGCGGCTACCTGCTGAATGGCGATATCAACCCGACGCGGACGCATCCGACGACCTACGCCTATATTCGGGCGGATTGGGAAGTGGAGAATAACGGCGAGCCGTTCATGAGCGACGTGCTGAACGCCGATCTCACCCAGATCGCGCGGGAAGCAGGCTTCCGCGAGGTGAGCGAGCCGGGAACGGTTCATAAGGCGACCGGCCAGACCTTCCCCTGGATCACCTTGGCGAGGAAGTAGCATCCCCCACGCGAGGAGCCATGCCCGAACTGACGCTGCCGCCCTATACCTCCAACGACAATCCCGCCTACTTTGGCGACCCGATGCTCGACCGCTTTGCGGCCGCGCTGGTGGAACTGCTCGCCAAAGTCTGGGTGCTGCAGGACCGCGTCCGCACGCTCGAGCAGGTCTTGGCCCGTCAGGGCCTGGTCTCGCTTGAGGCGCTGCGCTCCTATCAGCCGAGCGACGCGGAGCTCGCGGAGATCCGGTCTGAGCGCGACGCGTTCATCCGCACGGTGCTGGAGCGCATCGCGGCCGGCTAATCCTGCCGCCCGCTACCGATACGACGCGGCCTGTTTCTCAAAGAGGTCGGCATACACTCCGGCGCGCGCGATGAGCGCAGCGTGGTCGCCTTGCTCCACGAGGCGGCCGCCCTCGAGGACAAGGATCAGGTCGGCAGTACGCACCGTCGAGAAGCGGTGGGAGATGAAGATCGCGATCCGTCCGCTGGCCAGCAGCCGGAGGCGCTGAAACAGCTCAAACTCTGCCTGCGCGTCGAGGCTCGCCGTCGGCTCGTCGAGGATCAGGATCTCGGCGTCGCGCATGAAGGCGCGAGCGAGGGCGATCTTCTGCCACTCGCCGCCAGAGAGCTGATGGCCGCCCTCGAACCATTTGCCGAGCGTGGTGTCATAGCCGGCAGGAAGGGCCGCGATAACCTGGTCGGCGCCGGCGCGCTTGGCGGCGCGGGCGATCGCCTCGTCATCGCGGAGGCGCTCCAGTTGTCCGAAACCGATGTTCTCGCGGGCGGTGAGCTGGAAGGCGGCGAAGTCCTGAAATAGCGCGCCGATCGCGCGGCGCAGTTCTGCAGGGTCGTACTCCCGGATGTCGTGCCCCTCGACCAGAATCTGGCCGGCGTCGGGGTCGTACAGCCGGGCGAGGAGCTTGACGAGGGTGGTCTTCCCCGCACCGTTTTTGCCGACGATAGCCACCGTTTGGCCGGGCGCGATGGTGAACGAAACGTCTTGCAGCGCCGGCTCGGGGCGGCCGGGGTAGGTGAAGGTGACATTGCGAAACTCGATTCCCCGGCGGAAGGGGCGCCGCAGCGGCACCGGGGCCGCCGGCGCCCGCACCGTCGGCTCCATCGCCAGCAGCTCAAACAGCGTCGAGAGATACAGCCCGTGCTCATAGAGCGAACTGAACCCGCCAAGAACGCTCTGGAAATCGTCCTGAACGGCGGCAGCAGCGCGGGTAAAGAGCGTCAGGTCGCCGAGGGTGAGACGGCCGGCGATCGCCTCGAGGACGATGAAGAGGGCAGCAGCAGAGGTTGCCGCCGCCGAGAGCGTCCCCCAGCCAAATCCTGCGAGATAGCGGCGGAGGACGAGGGCGCGCATCTCACGGTAGTACTGGTGGGATAGCCGTCGGAACCGGTCGGTGAAATACGGGCCGAGGCCGTAGATCTGCACCTCTTTGTGGAAGGTGTCGGTTGTCTGAACAGTGGTCAGATAGCTCAGCAAGCGCCGCAGCGGCGACTGGCGACGCATCAGTTGGAAGCCCCACCAGCCATAGCGCGTGTTGGCGATGAACGCCGGGATCGGCGCGAGGAGGGCGACGAGCGCGATCGTCCACGAGAGGCTGAGCAGCAGCCCGATCATGGAGAGGAAGCCGATGGCAGCACGGACGAGGCCGAACATCTCGCTCACCATCTGGACAGGACGGAAAGCGACTTCGCGCTGCACTTGCTGGATCCGGTCGTAGAAGGTCGGGTCTTCGAAGGCGGCGAGGTCGAGCCGCTCAGCGTGCTCCATCACTTGAAGCTGGATGGTTTGCGCAACCCGATCTTGAAGCAGCTGCTGGCTGATATTGGCGAGCGTGCGCAGCAGGCTTCCGACGATGAGCACGCCCAACTGCGCCGCTACCAGCCAGACGGCTGTCTGAATGCGCTCGGGCGGCCCTCCCTCGATGATCGCGGCGGCGACAGCGTCGATCAGCAGCTTGCTCACCCAGACGTCGGCGGCGGGCTGGAGAGAGCGGAGAAGCGTCACCCCGACCAGCGCGCCGGTGAGGGGACGGCTTGTCGTCCAGACAAGACGAAGGACTTGGCGGCTGGCGCGGGCGGTTGCGCCAATGCGCCGGCGGAGCGGCAGCCGGGCGTTGGGCCCGGCATCGCGGCGCGAGAGAGCGGGCGCCCTGCCGTTACCCTCCATCACAACACCACTAGGCCCCGCCGCGCGCCGATTCGAACAGCGTCGGTTCGGCTTGTCGCGCCGAGGCGCCCCAAAATCGAAGCGACATGGAACTTCACCGTGTGCTCGCTGATCGCAAGGCGGCTGGCGATCGCTTTGTTCGAGAGCCCCATCGCAATCAGCTGCAGCACCTCGCGCTCGCGTGGGGTGAGCTCATCGCCGGCATCGTCGGAGGAGAGCACTGCCCTCCCGACAACCCGGCTCGCCATTTCGGGGTCAAGCGCGACAAGCCCGTTCGACACGGCGCGCACGGCTGCGGCCAAGCGCTCGCCGCTCGCATCGCGCGGGAGATAGCCCCACGGCCGTCCGCTCAGCGCCGCGATCAGCCGTCCCTCGTCGCTGACTGGCCCGAGCACGACAATCGGCTGGAGCGGCGCGACGGCTGCTCCCTCTTCAATCTCGGTCGTGCTCCCGGGGTCGAGGAGAAGAACGTCGCTCGCCGGGGCGAGCCGGTCGCGAGCCCACGACTCGAAGGTAGGCCAGGCGCCGGCAACCTCGACCCCCTCCTCAGCGAGCAGGGCGGTGAGCCCAGCGCGCACCGCTGGCCTTGCTGCGATAACGGTGACGCGCGCCACCTTAGGCTGCCGTCGGGGAGATGATGACATCCCGGAGCTGACCGCCGCGCAGCACGCGGAACCAGACAGGATCGGCCGGTCGGCGGGTCGAGAGCACGTGGACCATCTCGCGCGAGGCGGTAATGGGCTGCCCGTTCAGACCGATAACGATATCGCCGGGGAGCAGCCCCGCGCGGTCGGCGGGATAGCCAGCTGCCACCTCCGTCAGGATGACGGCGCTCGACTTTTCGAGGCCTGCCCAGCGAGCGAGAGGGCCAAGCTCGACGTCTCTCCCGACGATCCCGAGCCGAGGTGCTGTCGTTGCGGCGACCAGTCGGCAGACGAGGTGGACCGGCACGGCCAGCCCGCTGCCCGGCCCCGTCACCATGGCGTTGACGCCGATCACCCGACCGGCAGCATCGACCAAGGGGCCGCCGGAGTTTCCCGGCTGCAGAACAATGTTCGCTCGGATCAGTTCGCGCTGGCCGGGGCGGGGAGGCGCAGCTTGGCTGATGATCCCGATCGTCACGGCGCCTTTCATGCCGAAGGGGTTGCCGACCGCGATGACCAGCTGACCGACCCGGAGCCGCGTCGAGTCGCCGACCTGCGCGGTCGGCAGCCCCGAGAGGGGAACATCCGGCATGAGGATCGCGAGGTCGTTGCTTGGGTCACGCGCCTCGACATGAGCGGGGAAGCGTCTCCCGTCAGCCGTTTCGATCTCGGCGCGGTCAGTCGGCGCGACGTGATGGTTGGTGACGACCTGCCCGTCCGCCCGCCAGATGATCCCGCTGCCGCTGCCGCCCCGCGAGCGCACGTGGACGACCGTCGCCTGCACCTGACGGGCGAGCGTCGTTGCTGCATCCGCAATCGTTATGAAGGCCGACATCGTTCTTCTCCCCGAGGGCGGAGCGACAGCCCCCTCCATCCGTGCGCTCACGAGGAGGAGGCGGCGCACCGTCGTCTCACGCCCTACTTCCGTTCTCCGACAGTGACGGTGAGCCGCCGCGGTTCGCCGCCGCGGAGCACCACGACGTCGGTGACTTGACCGACGCGGTCGCCGGAGAGCAAAAGCTGGAGATCCTCGGTGTCGCGAACCGGCTGGCCGGCAAAGCCGACGAGGATGTCGCCGACAAGTATCCCCCCTCGTTCTGCCGGGCCGTCGCGCTCGACGCCGATGATCAGCAGCCCGCTCTCCGGCGCGCCGGCAACCTTGGCCCGAAGGCTCTCCGGCAGCGGGACCGGCTGGCTTGTGATTCCAAGGAAGCCGCGCCGGATCCGCCCGCTTGTTTGCAGCTGGCTGACGACGCGGCGAAGCACCGAAAGCGGAAGTGCCAGCGATCCGCCGAAGTGGGTTGTGCACAGGCCGATTACCTGCCCGCTGGCATTCACGAGCGGTCCGCCCGAAAAGCCGGGATACATGACGGCATCGGTGCGGAGAAACGAATCGAGCCGACCGCCGCGCATTGTGCGGACGGGGCCGCCGATAGCGCTGATCACGCCCGCCGTGGCCGCGAGCGAGCCGGGGCGGGCGACGATCAGAACAAAGTGTCCAACTTTCGGCTCGGGGCCGAGGTCAGCGACTGTCACGTTCGGCGCCTCGAAGCGAAGGAGTGCGAGGTCGGTGCCCGGGTCGCGGCCGGCAATGTGCGCGGGCACGTCGCGGCCGTCGGGCAAGCCGAGGGTAATGTCTTCCTCGCGCTCGAGAACGTGGTCGGCCGTGACAACGAGGTTGGGCGCCCAGATGATGCCGCTTGCCGGGTTGCTCCGCCGGCGCGCATCGACACGGACAGTGCAGGCGCTCGCCTTCTCAACGGCTGCGGCCACATCGTCGGAAAAGCGGGTCAGAATGCTCTCGTGGGCATATTCGCTCATTCGGGTCCTCCTTCCGGCATCGCCGGCGCTACCAAAACAGTACCGCTCGCCGCGAGCGCTGCCATCGGTGGGTCGAGCAGGATATTCCCTGCTCGTTTGGCTAGGGTTCCGCTCTCGGCGCTCCTGCAGAAACCGGCGCCGCCGCTCGCGCCAAGCGGGGTCATCCCCCCTGTGCGGGGCACTGGTCCGCGGTCTCCGCTGATCTTTGCCGCAGCCAGTCAAAGCGCCTGAGGGTGCCGGCTGGAAGCGGGCCCGTTCTGCTGTCCTACAATTAGGGCGCGTTGGGGAAGTGTCGGAACTGGCAGACGAGCATGACTTAGGATCATGTGCCGCAAGGCGTAGGGGTTCGAGCCCCCTCTTCCCCACCATATCCTTGGCTGGCCTCTGCGAGCGGCGTCCCTCCTCCTGTCGCGTCGCTGTTCTGTGCTCGAAAAGCGGCTGGGAGATGTGCGGCGGCTGCAGACCCTCGTGGCGCGGCCCCTCAAGCGAGAACGCCGTGACCGCTCCTCTGGCGCGAGGCGCGCCGTTGCAGCCAAGGCAGCGTATTTGCGGAAGGAGAACGAGGCGATGACGACACCCCCGGCGAGCGACAGAGCGAACCAAGGCGCCGCCATGCGCGCGACCGTGCTGGAGCGGCTGCCCGATCTCCTCACCTTTGACGCTGGCGATGACCTCGTTCTCAGTGTCTACCTGAACGTCGCGCCAGATCGCCAAATTGGCCGCGGCCACGAAGTGACCTTTGTCGACCTCGTCCGGCAGCTTGAGTCGCAGCTTAACCCCCCTGCCCGCGAGTGCCTCGAGCGCGAGTCCAAGCGGGTCCAGGAGGCGCTGCGCCATCGGATTGCGACGGGAAAGAGCGTGGCGCTCTTCAGCTGCACGCCTCGGGAGCTGTGGATTCAGCTGCCCTTGCCGGTCTTGGTCGCGGAAAGCGTCTCGCTCGGCCGCCGGCCGTACCTGCGTCCGCTGCTCGATGTGCTCGATGAGCATGAGCGCTATGCTGTCGCTCTTGTGGACAAGGAGAAGGCGCGGCTGTTCACCATCTTCCTGGGTGAGATCGACTCGCGCGCGACGATCGAAGACCTTGTACCCGGCAAGCATGAACAAGGGGGCTGGTCGCAAGCAAATTTTCAGCGTCACCACGAAGCGCATGTCTATTGGCATCTGAAGCGCGTTGCTGAGGGGCTCTCCGTGCTCTTGCGCCAGCGCCCGTTCGACCGGCTGGTGCTTGCCGGCCCTGACGAAGCGACGAGCGAGCTGCGCCGCATCCTGCCGCGCCCGCTCCAGCAGCGTCTTGTGGCGACTGTGCCTGCCGAACTTTTCCTCAGCGAGCAGGAGATCCTTGAGAAAACCCGAGCGATCGAGGAGCAAGTCGAACGCGAGGCCGAGAAGCGGCTGGTGGACGAGGTGATCGAAACCTCGGCCAACGGCGGGCGGGCAATCTACGGGCTTGGTCCCACGGTCGAGGCGGTCTGGCTCGGCCGCGTTCATCACCTGCTCGTGGCGGAGGGCCTGCGCCTTGCCGGCAGCGAGTGCCCGGCCTGCGGCTGGGTTGGGGTTGACCGCCCCGCGACATGCCCAAGCTGTGGAGCCGCACCGACTCCCTTCGAGGACATCGTCGAGCGGCTGATCGAGCGTACGCTCAACGAGGGCGGCCGCATCGAAATCGTCCACGGAGAAGCGGAACGGAAGCTTCGCGACGTTGCTGAAGGACTGGGCGCCCTGCTTCGCTATTGAGCGGTGCTGGAGGAAAGAGGGGGCAGCGTTTCGGGGCGCCGCCGAACGCCGAAGGCGACCGCGTGATCGCCGGATGCCACACGGGCGCCCGGCGCTGGCATGACACGCCCAGCGCCCTGCCCGCACCCTATATGTTGATCGGACGAGGCGGCAATGACACCACTCGATCTCCTCTGGGTCTTTCTGATTGCGATCTCGCTGCAGCCGCTGGTGCGCCAGCAACTATTGACCGCACGGCGATGGCGCGCCTTTCAGCAGCTTGAGCGGAAGCGCCGCAGCCGCGTGATCGGTCTCATCCATCGTCAGGAGACGATGGCGTTTCTCGGCTTTCCGGTCAGCCGCTACATCGATATCCAAGACTCGGAGCAAGTACTGCGCGCGGTCCAGCTGACCGACCCGACTGTGCCGATCGACCTCATTCTCCACACGCCGGGCGGCCTCGTACTCGCGGCCGAGCAGATCGCGCATGCGCTTCGGGCGCATCCGGCGAAGGTGACAGTCTTTGTCCCTCACTACGCAATGAGCGGCGGCACGCTGATTGCACTGGCTGCCGATGAGATCGTAATGGCGCCCCACGCAGTGCTCGGCCCCCTTGACCCCCAGCTTGGGCAGTATCCTGCTGCCTCTGTCCTCAAAGTGGTGCAGCAGAAACCGCTCGCCGAGATCGACGACCAGACACTTATCCTCGCCGATATTGCCGAAAAGGCATTGCGCCAGGTGGAGCAGACGGTGCGCGATCTCCTCGGCGACCGGCTGCCGGCGGAACAAGCGGATCGGTTAGCGAAGACGCTCACCTCCGGAACTTGGACCCACGACTACCCGATCGTTGTCGAAGAGGCGCGAGCGCTGGGGCTGCCGGTGTCGACCGACATGCCGGTTGAGGTCTACGAATTGATGCAGCTCTATCCGCAGGCGGCGCAGCGCCGACCGTCGGTCGAGTATATCCCCCTCCCCTACGGTCCTCGTGAGCGCGAGCCCCAGCGGCCGGCGCCCGCCCGCAATTTCTTTGGGGCGGGACCGCGCTAGAGCGCGCCCAGCAGGAGCGCGCGGGCTGTCTGCTCCTTCCTAGCGGTCGGCACCGGCCGCGTGAAGGCGCGTTGCGCCTGCCGGCTCAAGACGGCGGCGCCGCGGCTGAGCCGACCCTGAAACCTTTGCCTCCGCCGCCGTGCCCTGCTCGACAACGGCGGAGGACTGGCGATGGCAGCACGGCGGCAGGTCACCCTCGCGCCTAGGCGGTCCGCGCGACGGCGTTCGCGCTTGCAGTGGGAGCGCCGGCGTTCACCGCCGGGGGCGCTGGGCTCCTCGCCCCAGGCGACCTCCATGAGTTCACGGGCATGCCCGGGCTTGCCGTTGTTGCACTCCACGCGCTTGTTCTCCTCGGCGACTGGTACATCAGCTCCTCGCTCCTCCAGCCGCTCGTGCCGTTCGCTTCCCTCCCTTACCGGCCGTTCGAGGTCGCCCTCGGCCAAGCCGCGCTCTCCCTCGCGCTCCCCCTCATCGTGACGTTCTACCTGCGCCGTCGCATCGGCTCTTGGGCTTTCCGCAGCATCCACTGCGCCAGCGAGGCCGCCTTCGCGCCGGCGCTGCTGCCCGCGGACTGCTCACGGGAACGGACAGCTGCACTGGGGCAGTGGCGGCGCTCTAGGCGCTTGCTGGCGAACGCTCCTGCTGGCGCTTCCGGCCCGGGAATGCTGCCTGAGGTCGGCCCGCTCTGGACGCGTCGCCGCTGAGCGTCTGGCTCGGCTAGACTTGCTCCTGTCCCAGGAGGCAGCAGATGAGCGAGGGCTATTTCCGCTTCCCGGCAATTCACCGGGATTCGATCTACTTCGTTGCCGAGGACGACCTGTGGGTCGTTGCTGCGGAAGGGGGGCGAGCGTATCGGCTGACATCCGGCGTCGGCGAGGCGAGTCGGCCGCGGGTCTCGCCCGACGGGCAGCTTCTCGCCTTCGTCGGCCGGGAGGAAGGGCCGCCCGACATCTTTGTCATGCCTGCAGAAGGCGGACCTGCTCGCCGCCTGACGTTCCAAGCGACCCCGTGCGCTACGGCAGCGTGGTCGCCGGAGGGGGAGATTGTCTACGCCAGCTCCTTCGGCCGCCCGTTTCAGCGCGATGAATGGCTCTGGAGTGTCCGCCCAGACGGCGGGCTGCCGCGCCAACTGCCCTTCGGTCCAGCAAGCGCGATCGGGTATGGAAGCGGCGGGCGGATTGTTCTTGGCCGCTATACCGCCGACCCGGCACGCTGGAAGCGCTATCGCGGCGGCACCGTCGGCCAGCTGTGGGTCGATGCCGACGGCCGCGGCGAGTTCACGCGGCTGCCGTTCGCGAACGCCAATCTCGCCAGTCCCTGCTGGGTCGGCGACCGGATTTTCTTTCTATCCGATCACGAAGGGGTCGGCAACGTCTATTCCTGCCTGCCTGACGGCTCGGATCTGCGCCGCCATAGCGACCATGAGGACTTCTATGCTCGCCACCTGACGACCGACGGCCGGCGGCTCGCCTATCAAGCGGGAGCAGATCTCTACCTGCTCGATCCTGAGGAGGATGCGCCGCGCCGGCTTGAAATTCGTCTGGGCAGTTCGCGCACGCAGCGCAACCGCCGCTTCGTCTCCGCGGCGCGCTTCCTGCAGAGCGCCTCCCTCGCGCCGGATGGCGGCGCGCTCGCGATCACCTCGCGCGGCAAGGCGTTCACGTTCGGCAATTGGGAAGGCCCGGTCCTGCAGCATGGCGAGCCGGACGGCGTCCGCTATCGGCTGCTCAGCTTCCTGAATGACAAGCGGCGCCTCGTGGCGGTGGCAGCGGACGAGGGCGAGCGCGAAACGCTTGTCCTCTTCGCTGCTGACGGCAGCGCGCCCGCCCGCCGCTTCGACCAGCTCGATCTCGGCCGGGCGACCGCCCTCGTCGTCTCGCCGACCGACGACCGCCTCGCCCTGACCAATCATCGAAATGAACTGTGGGTCGTTGACCTCGCAGGCGATGCGGCGGAAGGACGGCTCATCGACCGGAGTGCGTTCGCTGCGATCGACGGCGTTGCCTGGTCGCCGGATGGACGCTGGCTTGCCTACGGGTTCGGCGACAGCAGGCTGACAAAGCGGATCAAGCTGGCGCGGCTAGAGGATGGCGCCACCTTCTTCGCAACTCAGCCGGTGACCGCCGATGTCCGCCCGGCGTGGGATCCCGAAGGCAAGTATCTCTACTTTCTCGGACGGCGCGACTTCGACCCGGTCTATGACCAGCAGCAGTTTGAGCTCTCCTTCCCGAAGGGCTGGCGTCCCTATGTCATCACGCTCCGCAAGGACCTTCCCTCTCCCTTCCTGCCTCAGCCGAAGCCGCTCGCCGAGCGCGCGCCAGAGGCCGGCACGCCCGAGCCGAAGGAGACGGCCGGGGGGAAGGCGCATGCCGAAGCGGCGGCAGGCGAGGACGACGAGCAGAAGGGAAACAGCACCAAGAAGGAGCGGCCGCCGATCACGATCGATCTTGACGGGATCGAGCGGCGCGCGCTGGCGTTTCCAGTTCCCGAGGGCAGATATCAGCAGATTGCGGGGGTCAAAGGGAAGGCGATCGTGCTTGCTTTCCCGGTGATGGGAGCGCGCGGGAGCGACTGGGCGAACGGCGAGCGGCCGCAGGGCACGCTCCATGTCTTCGACTTCGACAGCCAGCGCTGGGAGACCCTCGTTGATGGCGTGACGAGCTTTGAAGTCAGCCGCGACGGCACCGCCCTGCTCTATCGCTCAGGCGAGCGGCTGCGCGTGATCAAAGCGGGCGAGAAACCGCCGGAGGGGAAGGAGGGCGACAAGCCCGGGCGTAAGAGCGGCTGGATTGACCTCGATCGGGTTAAGGTCTCGGTGCGGCCGGAACTGGAGTGGCGGCAGATGTTCCGCGAAGCGTGGCGGCTGCAGCGGGAGCAGTTCTGGGCCGAGGATATGCTCGGGCTCGACTGGGACGAGGTCTATCGCCGCTACCGGCCGCTTGTCGACCGGGTGACGACGCGCTCGGAGCTGTCGGACCTGCTCTGGGAGATGCAGGGAGAGCTCGGCACCTCCCACGCCTATGAGATGGGCGGCGAATATCGCCCCGGGCCGAACTATGCCCAAGGCTTTCTCGGCGTCGATTGGGAACGCGGCGCGGACGGCCGCTATCGGATTGCCGCGATCGTCCAAGGAGACCCCTGGGACCCGGCGCGCACCTCGCCCCTCAACGCGCCGGGAGTGGATGTGCGGCCGGGTGATGTCGTGCTGGCGATTAATGGCCAGCCGCTTGAGCGGGCGACGCCGGGCGAACTGCTGGTCAATCAAGCGGGGTGCGACGTGCTGCTGACGATCGAGCGCGACGGCGAGCGGCGGACGGTGACGGTGAAGGCGATTGCCAATGAACGCCCGGGCCGCTATCGCGACTGGGTCGAGGCGAAACGGCGCTATGTCCACGAGCGCAGCGGCGGGCGCGTCGGCTACCTGCACGTGCCGGACATGGGTCCGGAGGGTTTTGCCGAGTTCCATCGGGGCTATCTCGCCGAGTACGATCACGAGGCACTGATCATCGATGTGCGCGGCAACGGCGGCGGCCATGTTTCGGCGCTGCTGTTGGAGAAGCTGGCGCGCAAGCGCATCGGCTACGACTTTCCGCGGTGGAGCGCGCCCGAGCCGTACCCGGCCGAGTCTCCGCGGGGGCCGCTGGTCGCGCTGACTGACGAGCAGGCCGGCTCCGACGGCGACATCTTCAGCCACGCCTTCAAGCTGCTGAAGCTGGGACCGCTCATCGGCAAGCGCACTTGGGGCGGCGTGATCGGCATCTCGCCGCGGCATCAGCTTGCCGACGGCACGGTAACGACCCAGCCGGAGTACTCCTTCTGGTTCGACGATATCGGCTGGGATGTTGAGAACTACGGCACCGACCCCGACATCGAAGTCGACAACACGCCGCAGGATTATGCCGCCGGCATTGACCGCCAGCTCGATAAGGCGATCGAGGTCGCGCTCGCGCTGCTGCAGGAGCGGCCGCCGCACACGCCCCGCCCGACCGAGCGGCCGCGCCTGCCGCGTCCGCAGCTCGCCCCGCGCGAGCGCCGCGCCATCCCCGCGGGACCGTAGCGGAGTAGCATCGGGTCAGTGCGGGAGCACGCCGCGACGGACGAACTCCATGTCGCTGATGTCGATCTCGGCGAACAGGATCGGCGCCGTGTAGGTGTGCTCGATCGTCCAGCCGAGCGGCGGGTTGTGGAGCCGGATTGTGAAGCGGTCGCCGTACTCGAGCTCGGAGGCGAGCGACACGACCGTGCCCGACCAGAAGAGATAAGGCCGAACGATGCGGCGCAGCTTGCGCTCAAGGGCGGCGACCATCTCCGGCGGCGACAGGAACTCGCGGACGAGGGCGCGCTGGTACGGCTGCATCCGGCCGCTGGCGTCGCTCACGTCGCTCGCGATCTCGGTCTCGTCCCAGACGGCGGCGACATCCTGCCAGCGCCAGAACCGCGGCGCGACGATGCTCGGGCAGACCTGTTTCGACCAGGGGATGTCGATCGACTCCAGTTCGCGGTCGGTGTGGTCGCTGCCGACCGAGACGTACAGTTCGCCGTCGGTGTCGACATAGGTGACAATCTCGACCTCGCCGGAGGTCTTGGCGTACTGGACAGGTACCTCCTCGGCGCAGGTCACTGCCCAAGGACTGAGCGGGAAGACGATCGGCGGGGTGCCGACCCGCGGGCGAGGGACGCCTTCCTTGGCCACCTCATCGAGATGGGCTTGCATCTTTGCTGGGTCGCGGATGGTGAAGCCGAGGTTGTACGCCCGAGCGATTGTCAGTTCGCGCGGGGTCTCCCCCGCCCGGCTGACGATCGTCACGCGCAGTGTCTCTGCCATAGCCCCCTCTTCTCGCTCGCGGTTTTGCGAGAGCATACCTGGTCGGCCGGTTGACGGTCGGCCGGCACTCCGGTACGGTGCATGGGTCGTGTCTGCGCGAAGGAGGACGAGCATGGCACGGGTGCTGCCGCGAATCGAGCTGACACCGGAGGAAGAAGCGGGCCTGCGTGAGCGGGTTCTCCGCTTCATCGAGCGGTATCGAGCGCCGAAGATTGTCATCACGACCGGGCTGGATGGGAGGCCGCGCTTCCGCCTGATGGGGGTGCGCATGGCCGGGTTCACGCCCTACCTCGTCAGCATCAAGCCGTCGGCCAAGCTGGCGGAGCTGCAGGCCAACCCGGAGGTGACGGTGCTCTGGTATCAGTACGATGCCGACGATGCGGAGAGCGACCAGCCGCTGCGCCTGGTGGCGATCACGGGCGAAGCGGAACTGGTGCTGTCGCCAGTCGGCATCCGCGCATTCCCAGGCCCCGACCAGCCGATGAGCGACGACGAGCTGGCGCGGACGCGCTTCGGCGTTATCGTCCACCCGACGAAGATCCGCGTCGAAGGGTTTTTCCCCGGCCCGCGCTATCCGGTCTTCCTGCGGCCGTAGCGGCGCCTGCCCGCGAACTGCGGACGCCGCGCTCGGGCAGCGGCTCGTGATGATGGGGCGGTCCTCTTCTCGTTCGGCGGCCGTTCTTCTCGTCCGTCCCGCGCGGTCTCGCCGCCGTGCGCACGCCCGACCTTCCATCAACTCGACGATGCTGAGCAGCTCGCTCGCCTCGCCTATCGCCGAGTGCGGGGGGCATAGCTCAGCGGGAAGCCGGT
>JANWZD010000022.1 GCA_025054935.1 Dehalococcoidia bacterium
CCGATGGTGGCTTGGAGTTCGCCGCTGAAGACGGGCGGCCACGCGAGCGTGTTCGCCGCACCAAACTGCGGCACGTCAGGGACCTGTGCCGAAACGCTCAACGGCCCCAAGACCAGTGGAGCGGCCAGCGCGGCGAGCGCGCCAAGCGTCCCCGCAACTGCCTTCAGACGAAGATGTGCCATTGCTCTCCTCCTTCGGATATGCCGACTTCTGGAGGCGCCGTTCTTGACAGGGATGAGGTGCGATGGCGCGAACTGCTGGATGAGAAACGCGCGGCCGAGACTCGCTCGCATCCGGCACCGGCAGAATACACCAATCCTGCCGAGACAGTCAACAGGAAAATCGGGGGAATCGCGACGAACTGCTCCATTTTTGCGGTGGGCGGCGGCGCGCGCTGCCGCGCGAGCACTCTGGCAGAGGCGCGCCGCCCTGCAGGCTCGGTAAGGGAAACGGTGCGGGATCAAAGAAACCGCCCACCGACAGTCGTCAGTGGGCGGTTTGTCTGAGCGCGAGCAGGCTTACTGGGCGCTTGCGCCGCCTGGCGCCGCCGGCTGGAGCCCGCCGGGCAAGGTGACCGGGGCGTCGGTGCGGATCCGCGGCGAGACGTAGATCCCCTGCACGCGGCCGACCGAGGTGCCGAACTCGCCGCCTGTTGCGAACCAGAGCCAGCTCCACGTCTCAAAGGGTTGCCCGCCGTTGTCGGCGACGACGTAGAACGGCCCTTGCGCTTGGCCGGCGCGGACGAAGTGGTTGATCCACCCCACTTGCTGGCCATCCGGCGCCAGCCCTTCAACCTTGCCGCGATTGGCGTCTTCGGAGCCGGCGTACGTATTGGTCACCCGCGCTGAAGCGGGAAGGTAGACCCGGACATCAACAAAGGCGTGCTGGTTGGAAGTGCGGTTCGAGACGACCACGAGCAGTCCGGTCAGGTTGCCAACTGTCACCTGCGCCATTTCGGAGATGACTGGTGGCCAACTCGCCGCCTGCTGCGCTGCTGCCGGCTGAACCCCGATCAGTGGCATTGCCGCCAAGCCGGCCACGGTGAGTGCGAGGGCGCCGGCTTTCAACAGTCGCCGCATGAGACCTCCTTGCCTGCGTTCCCAGAGCGCGCCCGCCGCTTGGGCCTGCTGGCGCCTCTGGGCGCAGAAACTGGGGATAACTGCCCTGACTTGGGCAGAACAAACCGCGCTCGAACGGTCGGCTGGCAGTCTACCACTCTGCTGCCGGCGAGTCAATACGCTACGGAACCATCTGGTTCGGCCGGCGGGCGCCCCGCTGGCTTTCTCTGGAGCGGAGTTCCTAGCTGCCAGCAGCGCGCGGCGTGCTCATGTCCTCACCTGATTGTGAGGCGGGTCATTTGGGTGGTACACTTGAAATGTGTCGAGTGGGACCGGCCTCGTTGAAACGCTCTGGGCCGGGTTTGCAACCCTCAACCGCCGCCTCGATCTCTTGGCTCTCCCAATTGCCGTCAATCTTGTCGCGTGGCTTGGTCCGCGACTGACGGCGCGTCCGGTCGTGGAAGGGGCAGGCGCTGCGTTCGCGAGTTGGTTCGCCGCGGCCGCAGCTGACCCGTCGCTCGGTCTCTCTGCCGAGCAGGCCCGCCAAGTGAGCGAGGAACTTGCAGCGCAGATGCGACTGCTTGCAAGCGCAAATCTGGTGACGCTCGTCGGGTGGGCGTTGCCGGGGATGATTGCACTGGACGAACCGCTCGGGCAGCCAGTTGTCGAACTGGAGGGGCGTGCACTGCTGGGGGCCCTTGTTGCGCTGCTCGCCCTCGGGTTGGCGTCCGCCGCGATGTTCTACCAGCAGGTCGCCAGCGCGGTGCGGGGCGAGTCGCTTCGGCTGCTTCAGCTGCTCGGCGGGGTTCCGCGTTTTGTCCTTCGCCAAGCAGGCTGGATTGCCATACTGCTCGCCGCAGCCGCTATCGCTGGGGTGCCGTTTCTGCTAGTCATCGGCTTGGCGAGCATCCTCAGCCCCGCTCTTGGCGTGGCGGTGCTCTTTGTGAGCTGGGGGCTGCTGCTGATCGCAGCCTGGGGGCTGTTCTTTCACACGAGCGCCATGTTTTTCGATGATGTCGGACCGCTGCGGGCGGTGGTTGGGAGTGTCGCGGTTGTCGCTCGCCACCGCGGGCCTTCGCTCCTGTTCGTAGCGGTCGTCTCGCTGATCACGACCGGCTGGGGGCTCGTCTGGAGCGGCCTCGAGGGCGTTCCGGCGAGCAATCTGCTGCGGATCGCTGGCCATGCGTATCTCAGTTGTGGCCTCGTCGTCGCGACGATGATTTTTTACCGTGACCGGACGGTCGCTGTAGTTTCGACCGCGCGCGCCGAGCAGCAGGCGGGCTAGGGCTGCTCCGGTCGGGGAGAGTTCATCATGGCAATCAATGCGCGGCAAGCGGAGCAATATACCGCCCGCGACATTCAAGTGCTTGAGGGGCTCGAGGCGGTCCGCCGTCGCCCGGGCATGTACATCGGCAGCACGGATCAACGCGGGCTGCATCACCTGGTCTACGAGATTGTCGACAATAGTGTGGACGAGGCGATGGCGGGCTTCTGCACCGAGATCACGGTCACGATCGGCCGTGATCGCTCGGTGCGCGTCGACGACAACGGCCGCGGCATCCCTGTCGATATCCATCCCAAGACAAACGTCTCGGCCCTCGAGACGATTATGACCGTGCTCCACGCCGGCGGAAAATTCGGCCATTCCGCCTACAAGGTCTCGGGGGGGCTCCATGGGGTCGGCGCCTCTGTCGTCAACGCCCTCTCCGAGTCGCTCTGGGTGGAAGTCCATCGGGAGGGGCAGGTCTATCGCCAAGAGTACCGCCGGGGCGTGCCGCAAGGCCCGGTGCGGCCGGTGCGGCCGACCGCTCGGCGCGGGACCACCACCTGGTTTCTCGCCGACCGCGAGATCTTCGGCGAGATCGACTACAACTTCGAGACATTAGCGCAGCGCTTCCGCGAGACGGCCTACCTCACGAAAGGCTTGCAGATCACGCTCCTCGACGAGCGCGATGATCGTGAGCTTACCTTTCTGTTCGAAGGCGGCATCGTTTCCTTTGTCCGCCATCTCAACAAGCATCGGACAGTCATTCATCAGCGGCCGTTTTATGTCCAAAAAGATTACGAGACCTCTTCAGTTGAAATCGCCTTTCAGTACAACGACAGCTACGCGGAGTCGGTCTTCAGCTTTGCCAACACGATTAACACCGTTGACGGCGGCACCCATCTGACGGGCTTCCGGACGGCGCTGACCCGCGTGCTCAACGACTATGCCCGCAAGGCGAAGCTGCTGAAAGATGACGAGGGCAACCTGACCGGCGAGGACGTGCGGGAGGGGCTGACGGCGATTATCTCGGTCAAACTGGCCGAGCCGCAGTTTGAGGGCCAGACGAAGGCGAAGCTCGGCAATCCCGAGATGAAGGGGCAGGTCGAGTCGGCACTGAGCGAAGGGTTGTCGGCCTATCTCGAGGAGAACCCTGCCGACGCGCGGCGGATCATCGAGAAGTGCATCACGGCGGCCCGAGCTCGCGAGGCGGCCCGCAAGGCGCGCGACCTCGTCATCCGCAAGAGTGCGCTCGAAGGGCTGACCTTGCCCGGCAAACTCGCTGACTGTTCGGAGAAAGACCCTGCGCTGTGCGAACTGTATCTCGTCGAGGGCGACTCGGCCGGCGGCTCGGCGAAGCAGGGGCGCGACCGCCGGTTTCAGGCGGTGCTGCCGCTGCGGGGCAAGATCCTCAATGTCGAGAAGGCGCGAGAAGACAAAATCCTTGCCAACGAAGAGATCCGCGCCATCATCACCGCACTCGGCACCGGCATCGGTGACATCTTCAACCTAAGCAAGCTGCGCTATCACCGGATTATCCTGATGACTGATGCCGATGTCGACGGCGCCCACATTCGGACGCTGCTGCTGACATTTTTCTTCCGCAATATGCCGCAGCTGATCGAGCGGCAGCATCTGTTTATCGCTCAGCCGCCGCTGTATCGCGTTGCTCACGGCAAAGAGGTCCGCTACGTCTACTCGGACAAGGAGCGCGACGAAGCGATCGAAGCGATGGGCAGGCCGAAGAATGTCGTCGTCCAGCGCTATAAGGGGCTCGGCGAGATGAACCCCGAGCAGTTGTGGGAGACGACGATGAACCCCGCGACGCGGACTATCCTGCAAGTGACGATCGAGGACGCTGTCGCCGCTGATGAGATTTTCGAGATGCTGATGGGAGAGCAGGTGCCGCCGCGGCGCCAGTTCATCCAAGCGCATGCCCAAAACGTCAGGAATCTCGACGTGTGAACGCCGTCGCGGCGTAGAACGGCGACGAGCTGCAGCCGCCCCGCTGCCGGCCGCCAGCGGAGCGCCTTCCGCGCTGCGTGGGCGCGGAAGTCCTCCTCACCGCCGACGGGCGCCCCTCGCTCGCCGGAGCGCGCCGCGCCGGAGAGGCGAGACCCCACGAGGAGAGCGTCAGTCGTTTCCGGTCGAAAGGGGCGGGGGAGGGGAAGCGGGAGGCGGCTCGTGGCGCGCCAGCCAAGTGGCGAGGTCGGCTGGCAGCGGCGACTCGACTTCGATCCACGCGCCGTCACGCGGTCGGCGGAAGCCGATCCGGGAAGCGTGGAGAAATTGGCGCGGCGGGCCGCCTTTCCGCGGTCGGCCGTAGAGGGTGTCCCCCGCAACAGGATGCCCGATGGCCGCAAGATGCACGCGGATCTGGTGCGTGCGGCCAGTGATCAGGTTCACCTCGAGCAGGCTGAACGGGCCGATCGTGCGCACCGTCCGATAGTCGGTGATCGCCTCGCGGCCGTCGGCAACGACGGCCATCCGCTGGCGATGGCGCGGGTCGCGGCCGATCGGCGCCTCGATCCGGCCCTGCGGCGGATCGGGATGGCCTTCGACGAGAGCGAGGTAGGTCTTTACTACCTGCCGGTCTTGGATCTGGCGGGCGATCTGCCGCTCCCCATGGGGGGTCTTCGCGACGATCAGCACGCCCGAGGTGTCTTTATCGAGGCGGTGGACGATGCCAGGGCGCGGGCTTGCCCCAATGCCGGCGAGTTCGCCTCCGCGCCCGAGCAGAGCATGCACGAGCGTTCCGCGTTCGTGGCCGGCAGCGGGGTGGACGACCAAGCCTGCAGGCTTATCGATGACGAGCACGTCTTCGTCTTCGTAGAGGATCGGGATCGGAATATTTTCGCCTTCGAGGAGGAGCGGCGGCGCGACCGGCACCATCAGCGTGATCCGCTCGCCGCCGCTGAGGCGCAGGCCCGGCTTTGCCGGCTTTCCGTCGACAGTGGCGTTGCCTGTCTCGATCAAGGTGCGGACAAAGGCGCGCGACAGATCGGGACGCTGGTCAGCGAGAAACCGATCGAGCCGCACGCCGGGCTGACCGATCGCTTCGATGACTTCCTTCACGGGTTCAAACGACGTCTTCCTGGCTGGCTGGAGTTTGCCGCGTCTCTCGCGGCGCGACGAAGAGCAGGTAGTAGCCGAGAAGGACAACCCCGATCACGATCGACGAGTCGGCAATGTTGAAGACCGGCCAGTACGGAAACTCGATAAAGTCGGTGACATAGCCTTGGTGCAGCCGGTCGATCAAGTTGCCAATAGCGCCGCCCAGCTGCAGTCCGAGCCCCAGCCGCACCATCCAAGCGTCGGCCGGCAGGCGGCGGTAGTAATACAGAATGAGGCCGACCGCAACAATCGCGATCACCACGAACAGCATGCTGCGGTCTTGAAACAGCCCAAACGCCGCGCCCGTGTTGGTGATGTGGCGAAGACGAATAGGCCACTCTTCTGGCACGGGAACGCCGAGCGGCAGGGTCGCCCGAACCCAGATCTTCGTGATCTGATCGAGCGCGATGACGACAGCTGCGGTGACGAAGAAGATCCAGCTCTGTTTCACGAGATGCTCACCAGGCTACCCTTCAATTTTATCTTTATCCGCTCGCGCGCGACCGCCGGTGCAGCCGTCTGTCGCGCCGGCGGTGCGGGGAGCAACCGGAGCTCGGCGCGCAGCTGCCGCGGGAAGGCCAGCGTTCTTGGATTAGGTCCCCTGCTGCAGCCGCTGGAGGACGCGGTCGTATTCGTCTGCCAACCGTGTCACCAGCCCCTCGAGCTCGGTTACCTCGCCGTTCGTGCGGACGCATTGGCGCTGCCAAGCGGCATCATCGAGCGCGGCTAGCTTCGCGGCGGCGCGCTGGCTCTCGGCATCGAATTCCTCGACGAGCACGGCGACAGGACGGTCATCACCTGCCGGGAGGTCGGCGACCAAGGCGGGTAAGGACGGCCGGTCGAGCGTGGTAATTCCGTCGATCCAGCGGTTGAGGGCGAGCGAATAGCGATGGAGGTAGATAATGCGGTCGAGCGGCGATTTCCCGTCCGCGTCCGGCAGAGTAAGCTGGCGAGGGCTCAGCCGGGCCACTGCCTCGCGGAGGGTCGTGCCGACCGTACGGTAGCGCGCAACAAGGGCATCGTGGTTCATCATCCCTCCTCTCTCCCCTGCCGATGATAAAACGACCCGCGCCTCGGCCTCGCCTCGTGGCGCGCCTCCGCCGCGGCCGGAGCGCGCGTCTGCGCTGAGCCGCTTCGGCGCAAGCGCGCGGGCGACTATACTTGCGCGCTGGAGGTCCGCATGGAGCAGTTCGTCTATCTGAACGGCGAGATTGTTCCCTATGCCGAGGCCCGCATCCCGGTCGAGGATCGTGGTTTTCTCTTCGGTGACGGGATTTACGAGGTGATCCGGATCTATCACGGCCGGCCGTTCGCCTTTGAGCGCCACCTCGAACGGCTGCGCCGCTCGGCGGAGGAGATCCGCCTCCCCCTTGAGCTTGAGCGGCTTCGAACGGACGCGCTGGAACTGATCGCCCGCCAAGGGATTCCGGAGGCGACGCTCTACCTCCAAGTGACCCGCGGCGTCGCCGTCCGCAATCACGCCTTCCCGAGCGCGGTCGTGCCGACAGTGCTGATGCTTGTTCGCCCGGCGAGCCCGCCCGGCGCCGACCTGCTGGAGCAGGGCGTGCGCTGCTTGACTGTGCCGGACGATCGGTGGGCGCGCTGCTCGATCAAGAGCATCAATCTGCTGCCGAATGTGCTCGCGAAGCAGCGAGCGGTCGAGGCGGGGTGCTACGAGGCGATCTATCTGCGCGACGGCTTTATGACCGAGGGGTCGAGTTCGAACAGCTGGGCAGTCTTCGGCGGCGAACTGTGGACAGCGCCGAAGAGCAACTACATCCTCGGCGGCATTACCCGCGATATCCTGCTCGAGCTGGCCCGCGCAGACGGCATTCCCGTGCGGGAGGAGCCGGTTGCTGGAAGCCGGCTCCCCGACGCTGACGAACTGCTCATCTCCTCAACGACGTCGGAGGTGCTGGCGGTGGTGGAATTGGACGGCAGGCCGGTCGGCAGCGGGCGGCCCGGCCCCGTCTGGAAGCGCCTCTATCAGCTCCTCCAAGGCGCCATCGACGCCGAATGCCGCCTCGAGACGGCGAAGGCGCGCTAACGTTCGGCCGGGACGCGGCGCGCTTTCGCTCAAAGGAAGAACTCTTCTTCCTCGTCATTGAGCACTTCCTCAATCCGAACGGCGAGATGCTTTCGGAGAGTGCCCGGCACTCCGGTGAACTTCGGGCGAGTGCCGACTTTGACTGGCAGGGGCTTCGACACGAGCGTGTCGAGCGTCAGGACGTCGCCGACTTCGAGAGCGAGCAAGTCAGCGATCCGCAGGCGCGCCTCGCCGAGACAGACAGAGACCGGCACGCGCACGCCTTGGAGATGCTGGGTTAGGGTTGCGGCCTGCTCCTCGTTGCCGGTTTTGCGCTGGCTGAGCCAGATCTCGGCAGAGAGCTGCGGGATGATCGGCTCGATCACGTTGTGCGGAATACAGAGCGAGATGGTGCCGGTCGACCCCAGCAGGCGCACCTCGAACACAATCAGCACGACGACATCAGTAGGCAGGGCGATTTGCACGAGCGACGGATTGAGCGTCGTGTCCTCTAATCGGGGACGCACTTCGATGATGCCGCTCCAGATTTCCCGGATCGAGTAGAGCAGGGTGCTGACGACGGTGCGCATCAGCGAGATTTCGATCTCGGTCACTGCGCGGCCGGCCGGCATTGGGCGGCCCGGCCCGCCGAGGAGACGGTCGACGATCAGATAGGCGAGCTCGAAATCGAGCTCAACTATGGCTCGTCCCGGAAGCGGGTCCATCGAGACCAAGTGAAGCACGGCCGGTTCCGGGCGCTCATCGATATATTCCTTGAACCGCTTCTGCTCCAGCAGCATGAGCGTGCATTGAACGACGGTTCGAGTGTTTGCCGTCAATGAAAAGGAGAAGGAGCGGGCGAGGTTTTGGTGCACGATCTCCAGCGTTCGGAGCTGGTCTTTGGAAAGCTTGTCGGGCTGCCGAAAGTCATAGAGACGGATCGTCGCGCCCGTTGGGGAGAGCGGAGCGACAGGTCCGCCGGCCGGCTCTCCTGTGACGTCGCCGAGACCAGCCAAGAGGGCGTCGACCTCTGCTTGGCTCACTCCTTTCGCGTCGCTCATCGTGCTCTTTTCGACCCCCTGTATTGGCGTTATCGGCAATGGGCGCCTCGTCTCGCACCGTTCTGGACGCGCCCTAGCGGCGGCCCTCGTTGATCGCGGTGCGCAGCCCCGCATATTTCGATGAGATGAGGCTGGCGACGACGTTGTAGCGAAGGCTGGTCTCGGCAAGGCGCGTCATCTCGCGGTCGAGATCTACCGTGTTCCCATCGTTGCGCCGCGCTGTGCTGGGCGCCGGGGCGCGCGTGACGACGGCCTCAAGCGCCGCAGGAGCGCCTAGGTGGGCAGCGTGGGTGGTCGCAAGGGGGATGTCGTCACCCCGTCCAAGCGCCTGCTGCAGCGCGCGTTCGAACGACACCTCCGTCGCTTGGTACCACGGCGTGTCGACATTGGCGATATTCGTGGCAATCGCCTGGTGGCGCTGGGAGAGGCCGCGGAGCGCTGCTGTCAGCCCGCGCAAGGTCGTGCTTTCGAACGGACGAAGACTCATCGCTCACCCTCCTCCAGCAAGAGAACCGCGTCGGCGCAGGTTGAAGCGGACGGTCGCAATTTCTGCGAGCGCGCGCAGTTCCTGAGTGCGCGCCTCGTGCGCGGCCTGGGCCTCCGCGCGCTCCTTCAGCTTTTCGATCGCCTTCCGCTCCTGCTGTGCGGCGACGAGCTCGGCGCGTTTGGCGGCACAGCGCGCCTCAAGGTCGGCAAGCAGCAGCTTCTCGTTGGCGAGTTCACTCTCGAGACGCCCAGCATATCCATGCAGCTGCGCAATCTCGCGGATCTTCAGTCTGCCGCTTGCCTGCTGCTCGCGCAGCGCTGCTTGGATGCGCTCCATCGCGCGGTGAATGGCGGCGATCGCGGCCTGCCGCTCGGCGCGCTGGCGCTCAAGGACGGCAAGCTCCTGTTCGAGCGTCTCGACGCGGCGGCGGCGGAGGTCGAGCACCGCGTTCAGCCGAAAGCGCGTCGTCATGCCTCACCTCCAACGGCAAGGAGCCGGCTGATTGTCTCGTCCCACGGCGCCGGTTCGTCTATTCCCTGCCGGAGGAAGGCGAGGAGGTCGGGCATCGCGGCGATCGCGCGGTCGATGGTCGGATTGCTCCCGGCAACGTAGGCGCCGATGTTGATCAAGTCGCGCGCGTTGTCATACGCCGCCAGCAGTTCCCGCACCTTTCCGGCAGCAGCGAGGTGAGGGCGGTCGACGAGCGACGCCATCAGCCGGCTGACACTGGCGAGCACGTCGATCGCCGGGTAGTGGTTCTGCGTCGCGAGCTCGCGCCGCAGAACGATGTGGCCGTCGAGCACGCTGCGGACGGTATCCGTGATCGGCTCGGTCAGGTCGTCGCCCTCGACAAGCACCGTGTAGAAGCCGGTGATCGTCCCGCGTTCGCTCGTTCCTGTCCGCTCGAGCAGCTTCGGAATGAGGGCGAACACCGAAGGGGGATAGCCCTTCAGCGTTGGCGGTTCGCCGATCGCCAGCCCGATCTCACGCTGCGCCATGGCAAACCGGGTGACGGAGTCCATCAGGAAGTTGACGTGGAGACCGCGGTCGCGGAAATACTCGGCGATCCCGGTTGCGACCCAGGCTGCCTTCAAGCGGATGAGCGCGGGCGTGTCGCTCGTTGCGACAACGACGACGGAACGCGCTCTTCCTCGCTCGCCGAGGTCGCGGTCGAGGAACTCCTGCACTTCGCGCCCGCGCTCGCCGATCAAGGCGATGACGTTGACATCGGCGTCGCAGTTGCGCGCGATCATGCCGAGGAGCGTGCTTTTCCCGACGCCCGAGCCAGCGAAGATCCCCATGCGTTGTCCGCGGCCGACGGTCAGCAGCCCATCGATGGCGCGGATGCCGGTCGCGAGCGGCTGGACGATCCGCGGTCGGCTGAGCGGCGGGGGAGGGTCGGCGAGCAACGGCTGCTGATGCGATGGCGCAAGAGGGCCCAGTCCATCGAGCGGCCGGCCGAGGCCGTCGAGCACGCGGCCGAGCAGTTCGGGGCCGACCGGCACCGAAAACAGCCGTCCGCGGCTGGTGACGACGGTGCCCGGCTGGATGCCGGCGAGTTCTGCGAACGGCATCAGCATGATGCGATCGCCCTTGAAGCCCACCACCTCGGCAGTGATCGGCGGGTGGCCGTTTTCGAGGTGGAGCGAACAGAGTTCGCCGATCCGGCTCATGAGCCCTTGGGCTTCAATGGTGAGCCCGATCACCTGCACGACCCGCCCCTCAGCGCGCACGGGGACGCACGTCGCCACGGCATCTCGGTAGCGGCGGAGGTCAAGACGCACGGTCATCGAACCCCCCCGCGGCGCGCAGCGCCCGCCGAATCTCGCGCAGTTGCGTTCCCAGCTGGGCGTCGATCCGTCCGCCCTCCAGTTCTAAGACACAGCCGCCCGGTTCGATACTCCGGTCGGCGACGAACGTCCACTCGCGGTCGCGGTAGCGCGGCCCGCGGGTTTCGGCCCAATGGGTGGTCACGAGGTCGTAATCGTCCGGATGGACGCGGACGGTGACAGTAGGACTGGCGGCGAGATGATCAAGCGCCTGCATGACCGCCGCCAGCACCGTGCTGCGGTTCTCCTCGCGCACTTGCCCGACAATCCGGCTCGCGATCGCAATCGCGAGGTCGATGATCTGCTCCTCGGCGGCGCGCACCGCGCGCTCCCACTCGAGGGTCGCGTTCTCAGCGAGGGCGACGAGCCGCTCGAGGCTAGCGAGCCCCGCTTCCCGTCCTGCTTGGTACCCTTCCGCCTTGCCCGCTTCGTAGGCATCAAGCTCGGTTTGGAGCGCCGCCTTTTTCGCCTCGTTCAGGATCGCCTCTGCTCGCGCTTCAGCCTCGGCGACCACTTGGGCCGCGCGCGCCTCGGCCTCTGCGAGCAGCGCGGCGGCGCGGGCGGCGCTTTCTTCTTCCGGTTTTGGGCTCGCCGGCGGCGCGGCGGACGGCGCGGCCGGGCCGACGGGATGGGGCTCGACCAACTCGACAGCGGCGGCTTTGACAACCCGCCCCATTTAGAGCAGCACCTCGTCGCGGCTGTTGCTGCGGCTGAGGACGATCTCTTCCGCCTCGTCGAGGCGCCGGATCACCCGGACGATGTTCTGCTGGGCTTCCTCGACGTTCTTCAGCCGAACGGGGCCAAGCGCTTCGAGGTCGTCCTTCAGGGTCTGGGCGGCGCGTGAGCTCATGTTGCTGAGAATGCGCTGCCGCACTTCCTCGGTGCAGCCGCGCAAAGCGAGCACGAGGTCGCGCGAGTTGACTTCGCGCAGGATCCGCTGGATCGAGCGGTCGTCGAGCTTGGCGATGTCCTCAAAGACGAACATCTTCTTCCGGATCTCTTCTGCCAGCGAGGGATCGAGACTGGAGAGAATGCTCTTCTCAGTGGCGCGGTCGACCTGATTGAGCACCCGGACGAGGTAATCCAGCCCGCCGACGTTCGAAAACTCTTGGCTCGAGAGGGCCGACAGCTTGCGCTTGAGCGAGCGCTCGACGGCATCAACCACCTCAGGCGCGGTGCGGCTCATCGCCGCGATGCGGGAGGCGACCTCTCCTTGGAGGTCGGGGTCAAGGTGCGCAAGCACTTGGGCCGCCGCGCTTGCCGGCAGATGGGCGACGACAAGCGCGATCGTCTGGGGGTGCTCCCCTTGGAGGAAGCTCATCACCTGGCTCGGGTCGATCTCGCGCACAAAGTCGAACGGATTGGTCCGCCGTCCGGTCACGCGGTCGAGCACTTCGCTCGCCCGTTGGGGGCCGAGAGCGCGCTGCAGGATCTCGCGGGCGTAGTCGATCCCGCCCGAGGCGAGGTACTCTTTGGCCATCGTCTCCTGAAACGCCTCTTCGAGCACGCTCACTTTCGTTTCCATGTCGAGCCGTTCGAGCCGGAACACTTCTGCGATCGCGATCTCGAGCCGCTCGTCGCTCAGCATCTTCAAAATCTGCGAAGAGAGCGTGGGGCCAAGCGCGATCAGCAGCGCAGCCGCCTTCTGTCGACCCGTCAAGCGGCGACGAGGGAGCTCCTTCGTCTCGAGCGAGCGGTCCGCAGAGGGGAGCGATTGGGATCTCGCCATCATCTAGTCCTTCTCATCGATCCAGCGTTCCACGATTTCGGCAATGAGATTGGGCTTATTTCGCGCGAGGTTGGCGATCTGCTCTTCAAGCGCCCGGCCGCGCACGGCGAGCGGCGAGCCGTGGTCTTCGAGCTTGGTTCGCATGCTGTCGAGCGCTGCCGCGAGGCTCTGCTCTTGCTGCGCGCGCGCGGCGTTCAGCTGCTTTTGGGCGACTTCGGTGACCGTCACAGTCGGCGCTCCCTCTGGTTTGCGCCGGCCAAAGAGCGCGCTGACAAGGAGGACGGCAATGATGAGGGCAGCGACCACGCCCGCGCCTTTGGCGGCGGTCAGATACAACTGCTGCTGGGCCGCCGCCTCGAGCGCGCGCCGTTCTGCTTCCTGGGCGCTGCGGTCGAACGAAATGTTGCTGACCGTGATGGTGTCGCCGCGCTCGGCCGACAGCCCGGCAGCATTCGCGACAGCTTGGCTGATCGCCTGCACCGCAGCGGGGTCGTTCAAGTTATCGACGAAGACGGCGACCGTCATGCGCCGGACCGTGCCGGGGGCCTGCACTGTCGAGACGACGGTCTTCGACAGCTCGTAGTTGGTCACGATATCGCGCTTTTCGTAGGTATTGGTGCCGGCGCCCGCCGCGTTGGCGCCGCCCGCGCCCGGGACGTTGGTTGCGACGCCGGGCACGCCGGCCGGCGGACTGCTGCCCTGAAAGCGCTCAGTTGTCTCGCGCTGGCTGCGCGGCGCTCCCGGGGCATACGTCTCGGTCGCGGTTTGGACCTGATCCCAGCTCATGTCGGCCGAAACGCGCGCGGTCGCTCGGCCGGGCCCGAGGACGCGGTCGAGCATCGTCTGGACCTTTGCCTCAACATCGCGCTCGAAGCGCGCTTGCGCCTCGAGGTTCTTCAGCACCGCGCGCCCGCTCGCCGGCTGCGTCGTTTCGCGTTCATCCCACAGGACGTTTCCGTTCACGTCGACGATCGACACCTGCTCCGGCCGCAGCCCCTCGACCGAGCCGGCGACGAGATTGGTGATGGCGCGGACCGCTCCCGGGTCGAGGCGCTGGCCGTTTTTCAGCTTCAGGACGACCGACGCCGAGGCCGGTTTCTGCTGGCTGCTGAACAGCTCCTCCTTCGGCAGCACCACATGAACGCGCGCCGACTCGACGGCCGCCATCGTGCTGATGGTGCGTGCGAGCTCGCCTTCCAACGCGCGCTGGTAGTTCAGACGCTGGTTGAAGTCGGTCAAGCCGAGAAGGTTGGTCTGGTCGAACAGTTCGAAACCAACTTGACCGCTCTTGGTCAAACCTGCTTGGGCGAGCGTCAGGCGCGTCTCATGCAGCTTGTTCGCCGGCACCTTGATCGTCGTGCCGCCATCGGCCAACTCGTAGGGGACTTTCAGCTCCTTCAGCTTGGCGACAATCTGCCCGGCGTCTTCTTCGCTCAATTTGGTAAAGGCGACGGCGTAGGTCGGCTGGAAGGCGGTGACCACGAAGTAGACGAGCACTCCTGCCGTGATCACTGCCACCGCAGCCAGACTGAGACGCTGCGCGAGCGAGAGGCTGCTCCACACGCTGAGCAGTTGCTGCTGCGCTCGAAGCAAGAACGCTGGCATGCCCTTTCCCGTGCGACGCCGCTCCCGGCGTCCGGCTCGATGGTAGGCTGGGCAGGGCGCTGCCGCTTATCGGGGAATCCCCGAAACTGCGAGGTCCCTGCCCTCGGTCCGCGCAGCGGTCAGCCGCGCCGGTCGAGATGGGAGGACACGAGGCGGGGGCGGTAGGCAGCGCGCAGGTGGGCGGCGCGCCGCAGCTCAGCGCGCTCTTCCTCGAGAACGCGGCGCAGGCGGAGCAGAGCGTCTTCCGTATCGGTATCGAGCCGCTGGATCTGAGTGAGGATCGCCCGCGCGCTGTCGGTGTCGGATGCAGGAAGCCCGCGCACGTTCAGGTAGGGAGTGCGCGCATCAAGGAGCGCGTCGACCTGGTCGAGGTCGCCGGCAAGGGCGGCATCGCGCGCGGCGAGGGAGAGCATAAGCGCCTGCCGCAGCCCGTCGAGGCTCATTACGCAACCTTGGCGGAAGCGTGCCGCGCCGTGAGAGGGGAGGTGAGGCGACTGAGCGCTTCCTCCCACGTCGCCTTCAGGTCGCGCAGAAGGCGGACGACCTCAGGGATCGCCTGCTGGTCGCGTTTATAGTCGGCTTCACCGACTCGGTCGATCATGTAGCGGTAGAGGCCGAACAGATTGTGCGCCATCTCGCCGCCGTTGGTCAGGTCGAGCGCGCCGGCCAGTTCGATCAGAATATCCTGGGCGCGATGGAGATCGGCCCGGAACTCGTTGAGCCGTCCTTCGGCGCGGTGCAGTTCTGCTCGGCAGAGAAAGCGGATCGCGCCGCCATACAGCAGGACGACGACCTGACCGCCCGTTGCGGTCTCGCCCTGCACGCGCTGGTACTGCTGGTACGGGTTAGCGATCATGAGGTCTCCGTGCTGCAGGTCTTTCACGATCCGTATCGGCTGCGCCCACCTCTCCCTTAACTGGTGCGCTGCAGCCCGGCGAGCGCTTGGAGGAGCGCCGTCTGGTCCGACTTGAGCTTTGCCAATGCCTTTTCCATCGCGAGGAACTTCTTAGTCAGCACCTCTTCTTTCTGGGAGAGGCGCCGCTCCATCTCCGCGACGCGATCCTTGAGCGACTCGATCTGCGAAGTCAGCTCGCTCTTCCGTTTCTCGAGGGTGCCGCCAGCGTCGGTCAAGACGGAGAGGTAATCGGCTGCCTTGTAGGCGACCCCCTTGGTGGCGACAGTCGTGGTGATGATATGGGTGCCGTCGGTCAAGACGGCGCCGGCGCGCAAGGTGACACCGGGGATGAGGGTCGTGTTCACCCCGTTGGCCGTGATCGTTCCCGTCACCTTCGGCTGCGGTGTCCCGCCGGTCGGCGTGAAGATCGCCTCGATTGTCCCGTCGGCTTTCGTCGTGATCTGATAGGTGCCCGATTGGCGGGCAGCCGGGTTCCCGCTAATGCTGATCAGGGAGCCGGTTCCGCCCGGTTGGAGCGTTGTGGTCTGCGTGAGCGAGCCGAACACCTCGCGCACGGCAAAGGGATTGCTGCGCAGGGCGTCGGTCAGCTTCGCTTCGTCGAGAACGAGGTCCCGCGTTGCGCCTGCCGCGGTGCCGACTGCGCCGAACGTGATGCCAAGGTCGGCCAGCTTCGTCGCCGTTCCGCTCAGCCCGTCGCCTGGGCTGGTGACAATGTTTTTGAGCGCAACCTCGACCCCCCGCAGGAGCGCATCGCCGCTCAGCGGTCCGCCGGTTTTGGTCGCCACATCGTAGGCGGTCTGCTGGCGGAGATAGGCCATCGTGCTGTTATAGGTGGCGACGAAGTCTCGGATCGCATTCAGTGTTGTGGCGGTGTCCTGCCCTACGGTCACGGTCATCGGGGTTGCGCTGACGGCGCGCAGCGTGAGCGTGATTCCGGGCAAAGCATCGGCGATGGTGTTGCTCGCGCTGTACTGCGGCGCGCCGCCGGCGATGCTGTCGATCCGATAGATTGCGGTGTCGCCGACGGTGGTAACAGCGATAGGCGTCCCGCTGCTATCGACGAACCGAAGCGCCTCTACGAGGTTCCCGCCCCCTGCCGGCGGGACACTCGCGGCGATGGTGATCATCTGCGAGCCGGTGGCGTTGTTGGTCAGCCGCACCCGGTCGCTCACGGGGTCATAGGAGGCGGTCACTCCTGCTGCTGAGGCGTTGATCCGGCTGATGACCGTGTTGAGCGAATCGACAGCGGGGTCATAGGCGATCGTGACCCCATTGATCGTGAACGAGCCCGCTGTCGCCGCGAGACCCGTCAGCCGCGCCTGGTTCAAGGTGGCTGCCACCTGGGCGACGCCAAGGTTGCCCGTCGAGGTGACGGTCTGATTGCTCCCTTCGGTCACGTTTGGGGCGGCGAGCAGCTTCGCGGCGGTGAGGAAATTGCTCGTATCGGCGCCGCTGCCGAGCCGAATTGTCGTCGCGGAGGTCAGCTTCAGTTTGTTCGGCCGCCCGTCCGCATCATTGACGATGCTCGCGGTGACGCCGACGCCAGCATGATTGATCTTGGCGAGGATGGTGTTTGCTCCGGCGGCGTCGACCCCGTCCGACAAGATTGTGTTCTCATCGATCGTGATGACGGCGCCGTTGATCGTGAAGGTGCCGGTCGTTGGGGTCAGCCCGAATCCGGCCGTGGCAAGCGGTGCGGCGAGGTCGACAGCTTGGCCGATCGCGCCGGCGCTTTCGGAGCGGGTGGGTGTGGCGAGCCGGTCGACCCAGACCCGAAACGTGCCGTTCGCGGCTGATGGCCCCGCGCTCACTGTCGCTGGCGCAACTGCTCCTGCCGCCACGTCGGTGCTGACCGCCTTCGCGTTCAGCGATGCCCCTTGAGCGAGCGTCAGCAGCTTTGCACGGAGGGTGTGCAGCCGCGAAGTGATCTCGGCGAGTGCCTTGCTCCGGCTCTCGGTCTTCTTCTGCTGGGCGATGACCTTATCGATCGGCCGGCGCTCGACAGCCATCAGCTGCTGCACTAGGTTCGCGGTATCGACCCCGCTGGCAAGACCGCTCAGCGCAAAAGGGTTGGACATTGTCGTCTCCCGGCTCAACGCTTCGCGTCAAGGAGGACGCCGAGGTAGCGGTTGATCTCAGCGGCTACTCGGAGCAGCTGCTCGGGCGGGATCTGGCGGATGACCTCGCCGCTCTCGGCGTCGACCAATTTCATGACGTAGCGGTGTGCCTTCTCGTCATAGCTATACGCCACCCGATGTCCGCTGCTATCGGGGTTTTGCTGATCTTCGCTCCGCCGAGCGCGGCGAGGAACTGTCTGATGGGGATGGCGCGCGCCGTGCTCGCCGACGGCTGCTGACTCGTCCAAGCGAAAGCTGAGCGCTCGATTCGGATCGACTGGGCCGACGCGGGAGATATTCATCGCGCTTCTCCCTTCTGGAAAGTATTCATCCCCCACAGGGCTTCACCTCCCTGTGGGGGAGACAAAGATCGTGCCGCCTAGCGCAGGAGGGCGAGCACTGATTGAGGGAGCTGGTTGGCCTGAGCGGCGACGCTGGTGCCGGCCTGCTGGAGGATTTGGCCGCGGACCATCATCGCCACCTCGTAGGCGAAGTCGGCGTCGACGACGCGGCTGTGGCTGGCGGAGAGGTTCTCAAAGCTGATGGAGAGATTCTTGATCGTGTGCTCCATCCGGTTCTGGAGGGCGCCGAGCTTGGCGCGCTCGGTGGAGACGGAGCCGATGGCGGCGGTGATTTTGGTGATGGCGTCGTTGGCGTTGGAGGCGGTGTCGACTTGGAGGGAGCCGACGGCGAGGCCGGCGGAGCCGGCGGTCATGTTCGCCAGTCCGAAGGAGAGCGCGTCGAACACCTGCGTGTTGCCGGCGCCGACCATCAGCGACGTGCCGCCCGTAACGGTGAAGGTCGTGTTGCCGGTCGAGGCATAGATCGAGCCTGTCGCGATTGCTGAGGCGATGAGGTCGACCT
>JANWZD010000023.1 GCA_025054935.1 Dehalococcoidia bacterium
TCGGAACGCTCAAGCGCAGCTACGGTTGGCGCCGCGTCCGCTACCGCGGCCTGCTGCGCAACGGCGCCCATCTGCACCTGCTCTGCACCGCCATGAACCTCCGCCGCGCCGAACGCCTCCTCGCCTGACAGGAAAGGTGCGTCCGCCGCACGACCGGCGGGCTCAAAAGCGGCCGCCATGGCCAATTCCAGGCCGGCCTCACGCCTCCATCATACGGCCAGGGGCGTTTCGCAGAGGTCTCATTGTGGGCGACGAGAAAGCCCTGGCTTATGGCCTTCGTCACGTGGACGTCACGCCGCGAGTGACCAATCTGCTACGTCAGCTGAAGGACATCGGGGAAGTGGACATACAGCACGTCCCGAATCTCTGAAATGCCGCGCATGCGCCATGCGGGGGGTCCCGTCGCCCATACGGTGCCTTCACCGAAACAGCAGGCCGGGCAGGTCGCCATGAAGCCGGGACAGGGGGCAGAGACCATCGTGCGGGGCTGCGGCGTCCACTCGGCCAATCGTGAGACCATCCCAACGGCTTCGGTGTTGCCCCAGGCTCGCATTCATGCCATCAATCGCTAGGTATTCTCGACAGCCTACGGTCCGGCGCATGTCAAAGGCGTTCGGTCTCAGGTCTCTTTGTTGGAGACGTATCAGCGTTGGTGTGGTCATCGCCGCGCTGCTGATCGTGGCGATCACACCGCTCGTCGTCGTCAACCTCGTTCTTGTGTGGGACGCGCGGAACGAAGTGATCGAGCGAAAAGGCGAGTCTCTGCGCAGTTCCGCAATTCATGCCGCCTCAACGTATCTGGCTGTACTTCAAACGATAGAGGCGGCGCTCGGCATCGAACCGACAATCTTGGCGACGGTAATCGGATCCCCACCAGCCTGCCACGACCTGATGCGACGACGGGTCGCAGAGCACCCTTTTCTGAGCGTAGGTTTGGTCATCTCTCGGGAAGGGCGTATTCTTTGTTCCTCGACAGGGCAGGCGATCGGTGTCGACCTTTCCGATCGTGCCTATTTTCGCACCGCCCTGACACGTCCTGGCCTGGTCGCGGATGCGCCGGTCATTGCCCGGCCCCGCGGGCAGCTCTTGCTGCCGGTCGCCAGGCGGATGGACGGCTTCGTCCCGACGCTCGGGACGTCGGATGAGCCTGCCGTCATTGCCGCCGCAGTTGATCTTGATGCTTTTCTGAGCAGCCTCAGAGTGTCTGTGCTGCCTGAGATGAATCCTTCAAGGACAGATGGGGAAATCTGGTTCGTAGATCGGCAGGGTAGGGTTATTGCCGATTTTAACGATCGTAACCGCAAAGGTAGCGTCTTGCCGTTTTCCGGAAGTTTGGAAGCGCTTGTGGCGGCGGCTGATGTCGTAGATGGGTTCGGTGGAGAAAGGCTGCTTGCCGCCGCGAGTCCAAGCCTGCCGGGCGACTTATACATTGTGATAGCGAACCGGTTTCAGAATCTCGTGGCAATGGCCAATCGCCGGCTTTTGACGAGCGGCTTCGTGGGGGTGATGGCGCTGCTGACCGGACTTGGCATCGCGTATCTCCTGGTTACGAGCCTGATTCTGCAACCGCTCGCAAGGCTTCGGGAAATGGCTCTACGGCTTGAACGCGGAGAAGCGATCGAGCCTTCGTGTTCCTTTCGTTCTGTCGGTGAGCTGGAGTCCTTGCGGCGATCCTTTGTTACGATGGCTGGCGTCGTCTTGAACCGCGAACATCGCCTGCGGTCACAGGGCAAGATGCTTGCCGATATGGCGTATCGAGATCCTCTGACGGGCGTGGCGAATCGCAGGGCGCTGGACGAGACGTTGAAAGCGATATGGCGGGATTTCCGGCTTCGCAAAGAAAATGTTTCGATACTTTTCATTGACATCGATTATTTTAAGTCGTTCAATGACCGGTATGGGCATGGCGAAGGCGACGAAACGCTGCGCCGTGTGGCAAAAGCTTTGGTTACCTTGCCTTTGCGCACTGATGACCTTGTCGCGCGTTATGGAGGAGAGGAGTTCGTTCTCGTGCTGCCTGGTACGAATCTCGCCGGGGCCATGGCAGTCGCCGAACGGGCGCGCGACGCGATCGAGCACCTTGCCATCAAGCATGCCGACAGCCCAACTGGTTATCTTACGATCTCGGTCGGAGCGGCCACCGGTTCCCCAGAGGAAAGCGATAGCCATGAGGTTCTGCTCAAGCGTGCGGATGCCTCTCTCTATGCCGCGAAACATGCGGGCCGGAACCGCATATCGAGTGCCGCAGCATGACATCGGAGGCGTCTCATGTGTCATGGTATGGCCGTCCCGCCAAGGATCCGATGTCGGTAATCTCAGTGTGAGCCGAGGAGGACGCATCGGATGACTACAGTTGGGCGGGTCGCCTCGTTTCAACCGCTGCCTCGCGCCACGGGTGCCAAAGCCACAAATGCCGGCTTTCGGCTACCCGATCCGAGGGAGATAGAAGCCGCCTCTTCGCCGGTCGCCGTCGGCGGTGCGCTCGGCCTGCTGGCAATCCAGATGATGGACGACCCCCTCGAACGGCATCGTCGAGCGAAGCGGGATGCCGAGCTTGCCCGTGGCGATCTGTGCGATGTCCAGCTTGCACTGCTCGAACGCAGGCCCTCGCACATCGCCTCGCTCTTGTCCCAGTCGAAGCCATGTCGCAGGTGCGCCCTCACGATCCTGTGTTGCAGGACGTCATCGAGAACCTACGTATTCGCTTGTCGGTGGAAGTCGCCCGGCAGCAGCTGAGAGAGCGTCGCGACCTTGCTGCGATGGCGCTGTGTAGCGGCAAGGGAGCGGTGAGCGTTGTCGATGTTTGAAAATCTGCCGAGAGGATTGACGCTTTAGAAGAGATGTCAGGGTGAACGACGCAAGCATGCCATCTCCCCCGGCGAGCGAAGCGGACAGGAACGGCGCTTGGCGCGGTTCGCGTCTTGCGACCCGCCGCATGGCCATGTTCGCCTTCACCTCCGCGGATCTGCTCCTGGAGATCGGGCTCGACGGGACCATTCTCTACGCCGAGGGCGCCTTCCGTCGTTATTTCGGCCGTCCTGGGGAGGCGTTCCTGCACCACAAGGTCGAGACGTTGTTCGACCCCTCGGACAGGAAACTCTTTGAATTCCTTCTCGCGGTCTTGTCGTCGCGCTCGCGTGTACCCCCTGTCATCATTCGGCTGAACGACGATAAACATACGCCCGCGATTTTGAATATCGTGCGAGGGGCGAGCCCGGCGCCAGGCGTTTTTTTAACGCTTAGCCAGCCCCCGTCGGACGCCATCAATCTTCAGTCGATCGTGATTCATTCAGCCGCGGATTTCGTAGATCAGGCGGTCGAACATATGTTGGCCGACACAACACAATCCTCCCTGACCTTCGTGGAGGTGGAAGATCAGTCAGGGGGCTTGCAGCAAGCGGAGATCCATCAGGCGCTGAACCAAGCCGTTCCCAATGAGACGAAGATCGGCGATATGGCGCCAGGGCGGTTCGGCATCATCGATCCCAAGATCGAACCTGCCGAGCTTGAGCGCCGCGTGGTCGAAGCCCTGCATCGCTTCGGGCGAAACGCCACGGTTTCGGCAACGGCGATTTCCTTGGCCACTGGCGATCTGCCCGCCGAAAAGGCGGTCTCGATCCTGAAATTGCTCCTGGAAAGCTTCATGCTTGAGGGCGCACCCGGAATCACCGCGGCGGCCAATGGCAAAGGGCTTACCGGAGCCATCGAGGAGATCCGATGGCAATCGCGCCGGATTGCAAATGCGATCCGAGAAAAACTATTCGAACTTGAGTATCAGCCGATCTGCGATATCAAGACAAGAGATATACATCATTATGAAGCCTTGATTAGGCCTTTCGAAGGACTACCGCCCGCATACCGTTTCGTCCGTGTGGCCGAAGAGGCAGGCCTGTCGGAACAGCTCGATCTTGCTGTGCTCACAAAAGCGATCGAATTGGCCAAAGGCCGAGCGATCATCGCTGTGAACATTTCTGGCTATTCCGTCCAGAACAAGACGTTTCAGAGCGCTTTTCTAAATATCGCAAAGGATCGTCATAGGAATTTGATCGTCGAACTGACAGAGACGGCGGAAATTCAGGAAAGGGAGACAGCAAACCATTTCTTTCAACGTCTGAGTGAGTCGGGGATTGATATATGTTTCGATGATTTCGGCGCGGGGGCTGCCGGGCTTCAGTATATTCGTGATTTTCCAGTGGATTTCGTGAAGATTGATGGATCTTATGTCCGGGCATCTCTGACAAATGGGCGACAGAGAGCGATCTTGTATTCAATGATTGAAATGGCTCGGGCGGTCGGTGCCAGGACAATTGCCGAGTTCGTCGAAACCGAAGATCAGGCCCGGCTTATGGAGCAAATGGGCGTGGACTTCATTCAGGGCTGGCTTGTCGGGAAACCCGTGCCTCTGCCTACGATCGAGCGGCTTCTTCGGGGCAGTGGGTTGCGACGATGACATCGGCCTGGCATCGTCCTCGCCGTCATTGAATGAAAGGGTAAGGACACTATCAATTCGCTATCGTCTCACCTCACGATTCATTTTAAGCTGATTTATGCTTTTATAAAAGTCTTATCATTTGCAGAACGTCAACACTGTATCCTATGTTTCCTTCTCTTCTTGCAAAGTTCAAAAAGTCCTGAATCACTTGGAAATCCCTAGCCTCGAGATCGCTTGCCATACGAAACAACGGTGCGGGAACATGCTCTGCGATCTCTGACGGCACATTGCGCTGCTGCAGTACTCTGGCCCGAAACTCTCTATATTCATTGATTCGTGTAATCGCATCGCGCCAGGCGGCGACGAAGCGCGAAGCGTCCGCGGATCGCTGAGCCAGGAACTGGCGTCCGATGGCTGCTCCGGCCGCAAAGGCCTCGATGTCCTCTTGTCCGAGAATCCGGCGCGCGATCACGTTGACCTCAAGACGCCGGGCGACGCCATGAAATAGCGCGAGCGATGGCACAGGCTCCAACGTGTAAATGGCATCGCATCGCCCGGAGGCCAACGCCTCGAGTTGGCGCACTTTAGGCCGTGTGGACAAACCGACTTTGGGGGGGATTCCCAGCCGGGGCCAGGCGTGATTCCACGCTGATCTCTGGCATGGAGATCGGCGTTGCTTCGCGGACTGCTTACGGACGAGGAGTGGTCATTCTTCGAACCCTTCGTGGTGTCCGCCAGCCCGCTCGGCGGCAGGCCCGCCCGCGACCACAGGCGGGTGCTGGACGCCATCTTCTGGATCGCGCGCACCGGCGCGCCGTGGCGTGACCTGCCGGCCGAACTTCGCAACGGGAACTCGGTGTTCCGTCAGTTCCGGCGCTGGACCGCCTCGGGCCTGTGGGACGTGATGCTTGAGGCCCTGGCCGATGGCGGCGGTTACGCCGACCTCCTGCAGATGATCGACAGCACCAGCATCCGGGCGCACCACTGCGCCGCCGGCGGAAGGGGGGGACTCATCGACAGGGTCTTGGCCGCTCGCGAGGTGGGTTGAAGTGCAAGCTCCATATCCGCGGCAACGCGCACGGCCTGCCCATCGCGCTGCATGTGACCGCCGGGCAGGAGGCCGACTGCTCGAACTACGACGCGCTGATGGAGGCGCGCTACAGCGACCCCGCCATCATGCTCGGCAACAAGGGCTACGACAGCGACCCGATCCGACAGGACCTGCGCGACCGCGTCGCCATGCCGGAGATCCCGACCAAGCGGAACCGCCACGTCCAGCATTGCATCACGGGCTTGCGCTGATCGTCCTGGCGCGGCGGCGGAGGCGCGAGGGCGGGATGCTGGAACTGTCCCTGCCCGAGACGCCGGACGGGGAGCCGGCGGTGTTGCTGCCGGAGGCCGAGCACGCCGAACTGGTCGCGGCTGTGCGGGCGGCGGTGCGGGCGCACCCGGAGGCGTGGCGGTATCTCGCCGGGCGGTGATTGGCGCCCCCGCGCCGGGCAAGCGCGCGCGCAGTGTGGGGGACCATGTGGGGGACAGCCTGCCGGGCTTCGGGTAAATCCGGCCTTTCCAATGGCTTAGAGGCAGGCAATGGCGTCCCCGGCGGGATTCGAACCCACGGCCCCCAGATTAGGAATCTGGTGCTCTATCCTGCTGAGCTACGGGGACGGCCGACGGCACCCTAGCCGCCCCGGCCCGTGCGGCCAAGGGCAGCCTCATCGGCCGGGAACAGGCTCCTGTCCTCCAGGATAATCCTTGCGGTCCGCCAGTAGTGTGCGGCGAGGAGCGCGACTGCCGCATCGGCGTCCCGGCGCAGCGTCGCGTCCAGGATCTCGCGGTGCTCGGCCTCCACGTCGCGCGCGGCGAGGCTTCGTCCCGCGGCCAGGTGCCGGTAGCGCTGGTGCCGGTCG
Organism: Dehalococcoidia bacterium; assembly: GCA_025054935.1. Classification (NCBI taxonomy): domain Bacteria; kingdom Bacillati; phylum Chloroflexota; class Dehalococcoidia; species Dehalococcoidia bacterium. The sequence continues at coordinate 6,343 of JANWZD010000023.1, forward strand.
GTCAGCTGCCGGCAGAACCCGATCAGCCAGCGGGATCCGCAATTGCCGATCAGGCGTTCGTGGAAGGCGCGGTGACGTTCCTCCCAGGCGGGGTTGAGCACGCTCCCCTCCAGGGTCCGCGGTGTGCGCGAAAGCCGGTGGGCGGCGAGCACGAGGGATTCCTCCCACGCCTCCGTCGCCGCCGCGATGGATTCGCGCAGCGCCCGCTCCTCGAGCCAGCAGCGGGTGCGCGTCAGTTCCTCGAGTTCTGCCGCGCTGATGCCTGGCACGGCGAAGCCGCGCTGATCCTCGGCCAGCAGCAGCCCGTCGGCGGCCAGGCGGTTCAGCGCCTCGCGCAGGGGCGTCTGGCCGACACCGTAGCGCTCCGTCAGTCCCCGGATCGGCAGGCGGCCGGGCGGCAGCCGGCCCGACAGGATGTCCGCCCGCAGGCGCTGGTACACGCTGCTCGCGTGGGTGACCGCCGCCGTGCCGGGGGCGGCCGTGTCCGCTGCCGGGGGGCGCGCTGCCTGCTGCTGCATATTTTTTCGGTCCCCTGCGGTTGGATTGTATATGATCCGATTGACTTGGATGGCAATCTCGATCAAGCAGGGGTTGAAATCAGGCGATAGGGCGAGGGAACGGGCCATGACGGGCTTCCCGGTCACGGCATTGCGCAGCGTGGAACTGGCCGTGCCGGACCTCGTCGCGGCGGAGCGCTTCTACACCGCCACCTGGGGCCTGTTCCCGGCGGCGCAGGAACCCGGGCGGCTGTGGCTGCGCGCCACCGGCGAGGACCATCACGTCCTGCGGCTGGAGCAGGGGGGGGCGGCGATACGCTCCGTCACCTTCCGCGCCCGGGACGAGGCGGCGCTGTCGGCCGTGCTGGCCAGCGCGCAGGCCGCCGGCGCCGCCCTGCTTGCCCCGCCCGCCCCGCTCGGGGAACCGGGCGGCGGCACCGCCGCCACCCTCCGCTCGCCCGAAGGCTTCGTGCTCCGGCTGGTCGCGGGCGACGCCCGCCGCACGCCCGATCCGCCCGTGCGCGACCGGCCCGACCGGCTGACGCATGTGAACCTCAACTGCACGGACGTGGACGCCACGGCGCGCTTCTTCGAACAGGGCCTCGGCTTCAGGCTGGCCGACCGCTCGAAGCTGATGGCCTTCGAGCGCTGCAACAGCGACCACCACGCCGTCGTGCTCGCCGAGGCGCCGGTGAACGGGCTGAACCACGTGGCGTTCAACATGCCGGAGTGGGAATCGGTGATGCTCGCCGCCGGGCGGATGGTGGACGCGGGCTTCCCGATCGCCTGGGGGCCGGGGCGCCACGGGCCGGGCAACAACGTGTTCGCCTATTTCATCGACCCGTTCGGCATCGTCATCGAATACACCGCCGAGGTCGAGCAGGTGGCGGAGGACCACGTGCCGCGCGGGCCGGAGTTCTGGGTCTGGCCGCCCGGCCGCACCGACCGCTGGGGCATCGCGCCGCCGAAGCCCGAGCGCACCAAGCAGGCGCAACTCGCCATCCGGTTCGCCTGAGCCGTGGCGGTGGAGCACCACGAGGCGGTCGTCGTCGGTTTCGGCCCCTGCGGGGCGGTGGCGGCGATCCTGCTCGGCCAAGCCGGGTTCCGGACGCTGGCGCTCGACCGCGCGCGGGAGATCTACGACAAGCCGCGCGCCATCGCGCTCGACCACGAGATCCTCCGGCTGTTCGACGGCATCGGCGTGGCGGAGGCGGTGCTGCCCTATTGCGCGCCCTTCCCGCCGAGCGAGCATTTCGGGGCCGAGGGCCAGCTCATCCGCCGCGTGGACATGGTGCCGGAGCCGTATCCGCTCGGCTTCGTCCCCACCATGGTGTTCAGCCAGCCGCCGGTCGAGGCCGCGCTGCGCGCCCGGGCGGCGGCGACAGCGGGCGTGACGGTCGAGCTCGGCACCGAGTGCGTCGGCATCGCCGTGGAGGAGGGGCAGGCCACGCTTCGCCTGCGCGACGAGGAAGGACGGCGGCGGACGGTGACGGCGGGCGCAGTCATCGCCTGCGACGGCGCCTCGAGCTTCGTCCGCCGCAGCCTCGGCATGGCGCTCGACGATCTCGACTTCGACGAGCCGTGGCTTGTCGTGGATCTGCGCGTCGCGCCCTCGGGGCTCGCGAAGCTGCCGCGCAACGCCGCGCAGTTCTGCGATCCGCGCCGGCCCGTCACCTACATCGTCGGGCCGGGCGACCATCGCCGCTTCGAGATCATGCTGCTGCCCGGCGAGGATCCGCAGGCGATGCAGCAGCCGGCGCGCGTGCGGGCGCTGCTCTCCCGCTGGCTCGAGGAGGGGGACGCCGAGCTCTGGCGCGCCGCCTCCTACCGCTTCCACGCGCTGGTGGCGCGGGAGTGGCGCCGGGGGCCGGTGTTCCTGGCGGGAGACGCGGCGCATCAGCAGCCGCCCTTCCTCGGCCAGGGCATGTGCCAGGGCCTGCGCGACGTGGCGAACCTCGCGTGGAAGCTGCAGGCGGTGCGCGAGGGGGCGGACGCCGCGCTGCTCGATACCTATGGCGCCGAACGCGGCCGGCATGTCCGCACCCTGACGACGCGCATCAAGGCGATCGGCCGGCAGATCTGCGAGCGCGACCCGGAGGCCGCGCGCGCGCGGGATGCGGCGCTGCTCGCCTCCGGCGGCGGGCGGCCGCCTGTCGTCACCCGGCAGGAGGTGGTGCCGCCGCTGGAGACGGGCTTCCTCGCCGGCCAGGGCCACGCGGCGGAGGGCACGCTGTTCCCGCAGCCCTGGGTGCGCGCGGGCGAGGGCTGGGCGCGGATGGACCGGGTGACGGGCGGCGGCTGGCGCGTCTTCCTCTCGCCCGACGCGCCCGACGCGCCCGGCGCCTGGCGCATCGGCCCGCCCGGAAGCGGGGCTGCGCTCATCGAGCGCGACGGCGTCGCCGCCGCCTGGTTCGCGCGGCATGGCGTGTCGGCGGCGATCGTCCGCCCGGACCATTACGTGTACGGGGTCGCCTCCGGCGCGGCGCAGCTTGCCGCGCTGCGCGAGGGCCTCGCCGAACGGCTGCAACCATCGAGGGTTCCCGCATGAGGTTCGCGAGTTTCCGCCACCAGGGCACGGCAAGCTGGGGCATCGTCGGCGACGGCGTGATGCACGACGTGGGCGCCGTGCTGCGCGGCCGCTTCCCCGACCTGAAATCGGCGATCGCCGCCGGTGCGCTGGCGGCGGCGCGGGAGGCCGCCGGAGAGGCGCCGCGGATCCCGCTCTCCGCCATCGAATGGCTGCCGGTGATCCCGAACCCGGACAAGATCCTCTGCGTCGGCCTCAACTACGAGACGCACCGCAAGGAGACCGGCCGCGCCGAGGTGGGCCATCCCACGATCTTCGCCCGCTACGCCAACAGCCAGACCGGGCACCTGCGGCCGATGCTGCGCCCGCGCGTCTCCACCGAGTTCGACTACGAGGGCGAGCTCGCGATCGTCATCGGCAAGTCCTGCCGGCATGTCCCGCGCGAGGAGGCGTTCGGCGTGATCGCCGGCTACGCCTGCTACAACGACGGCAGCGTGCGCGACTTCCAGCGCCACACGCACCAGTTCACGCCGGGCAAGAACTTCCCGGAAACCGGGGCGTTCGGCCCTTGGCTGACGACGCCCGACGAGGTCGGGCCGATCGGCCCGCAGCGCATCGTCACGCGCGTGAACGGAGAGGTGGTGCAGGAGGCCACGCTCGGCGACATGATCTTCGACATCCCGACGCAGATCGCCTACTGCTCCACCTTCACGCGGCTCGAGCCGGGCGACGTGATCGCCACCGGCACGCCGGGCGGGGTGGGCGCCAAGCGCACGCCGCCGCTCTGGCTGAAGCCGGGCGATGTCGTCGAGGTGGAGATCGACCGGGTCGGGCTGCTCAGGAACCCGGTCGCGGACGAGAGCTGACGGCGCGACCGATCAGGGAGGAACGGACACATGACGGAACAGCGACCCATGCTGCCGCGCCGGGCGCTGCTCGGCGCCGCACTCGCCCTGCCGGCGTGGCCCGCGCTGGCGCAGGGCGAATGGCCGAACCGGCCGATCCGCATCATCGTCGCGCAGCCGCCGGGCGGCAATCTCGACATCCTGGTGCGCGCGATCGCCGAGGGGCTGCGGGGCGAGCTCGGGCAGAACGTGATCGTCGAGAACCGTCCGGGCGGCAACAGCGTGATCGGGCTCGAGGCCTGCGCCCAGGCGGCGCCCGACGGCGCCACCTTCTGCGCCGTCAACATCGAGAACATGGCGACCGTGCCGCACACCGAGCCGCAGCTCTACGCGCGCTACGCCTCGCTGCGGCCGGTGACGCAGCTCGCCACCGCGCCGAGCATCCTCGTCGCGCATCCCTCCGTGCCGCGCGGCAACCTGCGCGAGGCGATGGCCTGGGCGCGCGGGCGGGAGGGGCTGAACTACGGCTCCTCCGGCGTCGGCTCGGCACAGCAGCTCCTCTACGAATGGCTGAACGCGCGCGAGGGCACGCGGATCGAGCACGTGCCCTTCCGCGGCATCGCCGACGCGATCCGCGAGACGGTCGGCGGCCGCACGCAGTTCTCCTACGGCGCCATGGCGACGACGGTGCCGCACATCCGCGCAGGCCGCCTGCATGCGCTCGCGATCCTTGGCGCCGAACGGCATCCGGAACTGCCCGACGTGCCCTCGATGCGCGAACTCGGCTACGACTTCCCCTATGGCGGGGCGTGGTGGGGCCTCTGCGCGCCGGGCGGGCTGCCGGACGCGATCGCCGAGCGCATGGCGGGCGCGGTGCGGGCGGTGGTGACCAACGCCGAGTTCCGTGCCCGCATGCTCGACCCCAACTTCTTCTACGGCGTCGGCAGCCGCCCTGCCGAGTTCGCCGCCATGATCGCGCGCGAGCGGGCAGCAGGAGCAGAACTCGTCCGCCTCGCGGGGATAGAGCCGGCGCGCTGACGGCGGGGCGGTCCGGCAGCACCGCCCGAAACCCTTCGCGCTCGCTCCCAGGCTCGGGCGAAGAGGGGACGGCAGAAGCCGGTCGAAGCCTCGGGCGCGATCCCGGGACAGGCGGCGGCCGCCGCCGGAACCGGCGCGGAGGGGCGATCACGGCCTGGAACGCCGCATCCCCTTGGGGCCCGCGACAGCGGGACCCGGAGCGCCCCGCACCGCCCCGGTGGAGAGGTGCCCCCCTCTGCCCGCGACGCTCTGATGCGGAAGCGGCCGCGGGCCTCCGGCCGGACCCTCGTTCTCGCGCCCGCCGGCCCGACCTTCGTGCCTCGGCGGGGTTAAAAAGGGGCACCTCTGCCCTGCCCCGCAGCCCGACCGTCCGGACGGTCTTGACGCAGCGCAGCACCGGCCTATCTCGCCGGCCATGCACGACCTGCCCGCGCCCGATCTGCGCCACCGCATCCTCGATGCCGCCGAACGGCTGATCCAGGCCGAGGGCGTGCCCGGCCTCACCCTCGCCCGCGCCGCCGCCGAGGCCGGCGCCTCCAAGGGCGGGCTGCTGCATCATTTCGGCTCCAAGGAGGCGCTGCTTGCCGCGCTGATGGAACGGCTCGCCGGCTTCGTGCGCGACTCCTTCGAGGCCACTCTCGCCGCGACGCCGGAGGGGCCGGGCCGCGTCGCCCGCGCCTGCCTGCGCTGGCAGTTCGAGGACGAGGCCTGCGCCGACGAACGGGCCGACCGCGCCGCGGCCGTGCTGCTCGCCGCGCACCACCACGACCCGCGTCTGCTCGACCCGGTGCGCCGGGTGCTTGACGGGTTCCGCAGCCGGCTCGAGGAGGACGGGCTGCCGCCCGGCCACGGGCTTGCCGTATGGGCCGCCTGCGACGGGCTGTTCGTCGCCCGGCTCTTCGGCCTCTACAGCCTTTCGCCCGCCGAACGTGCCGCGCTGCACACGACGCTCTCGCGCCTTGCCGGAGGCGCGCCATGACGCGCTGGCTGCTCGGCGCGCTCGCCCTCGCCCTGCCGCTGATCCTTCTGGTCGCGGTGGCGCCGCGCGATTTCGTCGCCTGGGCCGAGGGCGAGCCGCGCGCCGGGGCGA
>JANWZD010000024.1 GCA_025054935.1 Dehalococcoidia bacterium
ATCGCCAGCAGCATTCCGCTCTTCATGAGTCCTGACCCTCTGCAATCCCCCGTTCCTTCTCCAGCCGTGCGCGGCACGGCAAGCCTCAATTTACCCTTCGACCCAACTGCAAAACCGTGGTCCTGATTGCATTCTCACTGCGTAGAGCGTCCGGCCCTCCGGCCGCGCCCCCGCGCTCGCCCCGCGATCCCCCTGGTCGAGCCGTGATCAAGGCCACCGGCCAGGGAGAGCGGCGCGACCCACGGCGACTTCCCAAAGGATCGGCGTGGCGCATCGACCTCCGGAGCCCCGCGACCCATCCCAAGGCCCGCCGGATCCCGCCCCACCCCACGGCTCGCCCGACGGCAGCGGCCTGCGAAGGGGGGCGACGGACTTGCGGATTTTGGCCTCGAACCCGGCCCGCCGTATGATCGACCCGCGTTAGGTGAGGCAACGCAGCGATGCCACGACGCCCAAAATCCCTGGCCGGCACCCCCGCCCGAGGCGCGGTCCCCAGCTGCGAGGCCGAGCCTTGGAGCAGATCGGACTACGTAGCGCGGATCCGTGGATGCCGCCGAACCTAGCACGTCATTCTTTCCACCCGAAACGCGCTGGGCGACAAGGCCGCGCGACGCGGTTGAACTTCATCTCGAAAAATAGACCGTTGTCGTGTGAACCAGATGAGGGAACGAATACCGATATCCCATGCGCCCCGAGATCTTTTGGCCTGCACGACTAGAGGGCAGCTCCGGGCGGAGCCTGTTCCGAATCCCGAAAGTCAACGCGAAGGAGGCGAGCTGTTGAGGGAAGCGCTGTCCCATATGATCCAAGCGCTCGGCCGGGAGATCGCCGCCATCCGCGAGAGAGGCGGGGCAGCCCGGATCGAGTTATTTGCCGGCGAACGAGTCCGGCAGGTCGAGCGCATGTGGCTCTACCGTTTTCAGGTGCTCGAGGAAGTCAACCTGCGCGATGATACTCCAGTCCGAGTCACGGTCGGACAGGAGGACGTCACGGGCTTTTTTGCCTCATTTCGGGACGGAGTGCTCCTGATTGCGCTGGAGAAGGATCTCGGGCCGGAAATCGCGGCCGCTCAGCTGGTCGCGAACGACTCCTTCCTCCTAGAGCGGCTTAAGGAGCGCCTGGAGAAGGTAAGAGGCGGCGAGCCACATTTCAGTCGGATTGCGGCGGACCGCGTGCTGGGCCAAGAGCAGCGCTCGATCGCCGACGCGGATCCGCACGCGTTGGTCAACCAAGGCCTGAAGGCGAACGAGGACCAGACCCGCGCTCTCCGCCGCTCACTCGGCAGCGACACGACCTTCATCTGGGGGCCGCCCGGAACGGGCAAGACCTACACCCTCGCCCTCATCGTGGAGGCTCACTACCGGGCTGGCCGATCCGTGCTGCTTGTATCGAACACGAACATCGCCGTGGACACGGCCTTGGAACGCGTGGCCGAGCGCCTTCAAGGCGAACCCGGCTTCAACGAGGGGCTCGTGATCCGCCAAGGCCCGGTTGTCAAGGAGGAGCTTCGCCAGCGCTTCGGTCCGTATGTGATCCTCGAGGAGATCGTTGCGCGGCTCGGCGAACGCCCGCAGCGGGAGAAAAACAACCTTCTTCGTGAGGCGGCACTCCTCGAAGCGGAGGAGCGCTCGCTCGCCGAGGCCCTGGAGGATCTGGAACGGCTCGCCTTCGTGCGGGAGGAACTCGCCGCCCGCCAGAACTTGCTGCAAGACGCGAAAAGCTCCATCGCTGCGCATCGCGAACAAGCGAAGCGCCACCACGTTCGCGCCGCGAAGGCGCGGTCCGATCTGGAGCGCGCGCGAGCCACGGGCGCGTTTCGACGCCTGTTCCTCGGTCTCGAGCCCGAGCGCCTGCTGCGAGACGCGACGGAAGCCGATCATGCCGCGCAGAAGGCGTCCGAGGCGGCCCAAGAGCTCGCCGCCCGCCTGCCCAAGCTCGAGGCCGAGATCGCGGCCCTGCGCGGAGAGGAGGACCGGCTCATCGAGAAAACCCGTGGTCGTCCGTCGGCAAGCGAGATCCAAGGTCGCCTCGACTCGCTGGGCAGCCGGCTAGACCAGATCCGCGAACGGATCCGCGCCATCGAGCGCGAGCTCGCCGACCTTGAACGTCGGCTTCTCGCTGGCTGCAAGATCCTCGCGACCACGGTCTACCGCACCTATCTCGGAAATATCGGGGCTCGCCTGTTCGACGTCGTCGTCATTGACGAAGCGTCCATGCTCATGCTGCCGCTCGTCTACCACGCAGCAGGACTCGCGAAGCGATCGGTGACGGTGGCTGGCGACTTCCGGCAGCTTCCGCCAATCGTCCTGTCCCGCGATCCGCTCGCCGCCGAGTGGCTCAAGCGCGACATCTTCGAGAAGGACGGAATCCCCGAAAAAATCGCCAAGCGGCAGCCAATTCCCCATCTCGTCGCGCTCGGCACCCAATACCGGATGCAGCAGAAAATCTGCGAACTCGTGAACGAGCTTTTCTACAGCGATTGCCGCTTGCGTTCCGAGTCGAGCGTGTATCGCGAAATTGGCAACTTTCCCTTCCCGAAAACGCCCCTCCTTTACGTGAATACCGGCCCGTTTCACCCAAGGGCCGCGCGCCGCGCCAGAACGTACTCGCGTTACAACATTTTCCACGCGCTCCTTGCGCGAAATATCGTCTCGCGTCTCGCCGACGCAGGCTTCCTGCCGCATTCGGCAAAGCCGAATGACGCGATTGGCGTCGTCGCGCCGTATGCCGCGCAGGCGCGGCTGATACAAACTCTGCTGAATGACTGCCTCGGCGCCCGCGCGGCAGGAATTGCGGCCACGGCTCACAGGTTCCAAGGCAATGAAAAGGACATCATCGTGCTCGATCTCACCGACTCCTACGGAGTGCCGCTAGGGCGCTTCCTCCGGGCGAACCGAATTGAGGAGGATGGGGCGCGCCTAATGAATGTCGCAGTAAGCCGCGCGCGAAAGCATCTGATCGTTCTCGGCAACTTCGAGTACCTGCGCAAGACGCGCGATGCCGCTTTCGTCCTTCGATTGTTGGATTACCTAGAGCGCCATGGCGAGCCGCTCGATCTCGACATGCTCCTGCCGCTCGCCGACCGCGACTGGGTCGACGGGCTCCGTCGCGCGCTTCCGGCGACGTTTGACCTTCCGGAGGGAGCGGCTGGCGCATTCACGGAGAGAACCTTCTACCCGGCGTTTCTTCAGGACCTGAACCGCGCGCGCAAGTCCATCGTGATCTTCTCGCCTTTCGCGACCGAAAACGGCACGGCGCGCTGGATCGGCTCGCTTCGTGCGGCAGTCGCCCGCAAGGTGGAGGTGCGTCTCGTCATTTCTGCTCCAAAAGTAGCCGACCACCGCGCCACCTCGAAAGCGACCGAACTGGCACGCATGCTGCGCGAGCTGGGCATCGCCGTCGACTTTCGCGAGAATATGCACGAGAAGATCGCGATGATCGACGGGCGCATCCTGTGGCACGGCTCGTTGAATATTCTCTCCCACCGTGGCACCCGCGAGAGCATGCTGCGCCTAGACAGCGAGGCTGCTTGTCGGCAGCTCAGCCGCTACCTTGGCGACTTCGGCGAGTGAGTAGGATGCCGCCTCGTCTCCGGGAGGCGCCCGGGAGCCTCCTGTGCCCGAACCGCGGCTGGCCGACTCGCCCGGATGCTGACGCGCGCGGAATTTGCTTCGGAGGTTGCGCCCGGCGCCGAGCGAGAGCAGCGCGACCGAGTCCAGCGGCGGGCACACGGCGTTGCGCGGGTCTTGGCTCTGCGCGAGGGCGCACATCGCCGGGTTGTTGGTGTACACGCCGCCGCCGATGTAGCCCTCGGCCGAGGGGAAGTAGGTGGGCGCGGCCGTGGCGTAGAGCGCGAGCCCAGCGAGCGCACCGCCCGGTCGGCGTCGGTGCCGGACACGTTCTTCGGCAGATCGCCGAGCGTCGCCTCGCCGAACCACTCGCGGGCCAAGCGCCACCCGAGATTATCGCCCCGCCCTCGAGTCCGGTGCGGCCTTCCAAGTGTTGCCGATAACGCGGCCGCCCCCGGAGCGGAAGCGGCAGGCACAACGGTCGGAACCCACTCCGCGTATCATGCTTCCCCGTTGCCGCAGCCTTGCCTCTCTCGGGAGGGATGTTCTCCGGAAATCCGCTTTCTGGTTCTTCCCCGCCGAGGCCGCGACTGCCTGCAGCAACGCCCCGCACTCCGCAACCAAGGCCACCTCGCCGACTTCTCCCGGAAGCCGAGCATCCAAGTGATGGAAGCGCCGATCTCCGCAGCCCAGTTTTCCGTTCCCGGCTTCGCCGAGCTCGCTCATGTCGTCGTTTCGCGGGAGTTCGTCGCGATCTGGTGCGCCCTGACCGTGCTCTATTTCGCGATCGCCCTCGCCCTGTTCTCTGTTCGCGCCGTCCGTCTGATCGTCGGCCTCCGCCGCGTCACGCGGCCGCTTCTCGGTCTCGATCAAGCCGCCTTCGCTGAGGAGTACAAACACTACAACGCCCTCCTGCAGCGGCAACGAATCCTAAGCCACGCCTGGCGAGAGTTTGATGAGAGCCTGATCAAGCCCGACGACGAGCACCCCTTCATCCGCAACCCCCACGAGCCCCGCGCCTACTTCAATGACCAGACCATCATCGAGCCGGTACTTCACACGCGCTTCTTCGACTCCGTTCCGAATCACCTCACCGGCTTTGGCATTCTCGGCACCTTCGTTGGCCTTGCCGGCGGCGTTGGTCTTGCGAGCGGAAGCCTCCAATCTCTGCAACCCGAAGAGATCCAGGGGGCGTTGTCGCATCTCCTGAGCGGAGCCGCGCTCGCCTTCCTCACCTCGATCGCCGGCCTCGGCTGCTCGCTCGCGTTCCTCGTCTTCGAGCGCACCCTCCTCGGGACCGTGCGGAGGAGCATCGCACGGTGGACGGATCGTCTAGAAGCCTGCGTGGAGCTGATCACTCCGGAAATGATCTCCCTCGCCCAGGTGAGAGAGGCAAAAAGGCAAACACACCTTCTCCACCGCTTCAACACCGACCTCGCGGTCCTCATTGGCCAGGAGATGCGCAGCGCCCTCGATGATGTCGTCCACAAACCCCTCCACGACCGCCTAGGCCAGGTCATTGATGCGATCGACCGCCTTCAGAGCAACCAGCAGCAAATCTTTCACGACACCATCCAAAGGCTCGCGGACCGGTTCGAGCGGCAGCTCACGCAATCGGTCGCGAGCGGCTTCGACCAGTTCGTCAACCGCCTGAACGAGACGGCGCTGCGCATGCAAAACGTCTTTCTCGAGTTCGAAAGCTCCCAGCGCGGCGCGCAGGAGCTGCTGTCCAGCGCCGTGGATTCCGTCCGCCAGGCTCTTGCGCAGGCGGCCGAGCAGTCCGCGCAGGCGATCTCCACGACCATGAGCGGCAGCCTCGAGCGCATCGAGGAAGCCGCCCGTCGGCTTAGCGCCGACGTCGATCACGCGAGCCAGAGGCTGCGCGAGTCCGGAAACGCCCTGATCGAGCGGCTCGACGTCACGCTCCAAAGCCTGCGCGATGACCTCGCCTTGTTCAGGGAGGTGACGGCCGCGCAGCAGAAGCTCGCCGAGCGTTTTCAGCTCCTTCTCGGCGAACTCGGATCCCTGCACGAGCGGCAGGCCGAGATGCGAAACGAGATCGTCACCAGCCTTCAGCAGCTGCGAGCCGCCGCCGAGCAGCTCGGGACGGCCCACGCCCGTCTTGCGGAAATCGTCGACCGGGCGACGGCCAGCGTGGGCGAGGCGGCGAAGGTGGCCCAGCTCCTCCAGCAGGAGGTCGCGCGGGTGTCGCAGGAAAGCCACAGCATGGCGGCGCTCTGGCAGCGCCAGGAACAGGGCCTCCGCCAGATCGACGTGGCGCTCAACCGGATCTTCGACCAGCTTGTCGACGGGCTTGACGAGTACACTAGAAAGGTGCGGGAGTTCCATTCGCAACTGGATTCCCTCTACAGCAAGGCGATGGAAGGGTTACAGGCAACCATCGAACGCCACATCGAGAAACTCGACGATCTTGTTGACCGGCTTGACCGCCCGACGAGGGCGAAGTCGTGAGAACCCGCACTCCCGACCGGCCTGAGCGCACGGTGCCTGACTACCTTTCCTCCGTGAGCGACCTCATGTCGGCCCTCCTGTTCATCTTCATCATCACGCTGGCGGTCTTCGCCCTGCGCCTGGCGGAGGCGCGCCGGAACATGGAGCAGGCGGAAGCTGCCCTCACCAGCGCGACCTCGGTCCGGATCCTGCTCCTTGAGGCGATCCGCCGCGAGCTCGCGAAACGGGGCATCGACGTTGAGATTGAGTTCGAGCACGGCATTCTCCGCCTGACTGACCGGGCGATCCGCTTCCCCCGGGGAGAGGCGGTTCCCTACCCTGACCATCACGCACACGTGGGGGCGGTCGCGCGGGTCCTCCGCGATGTCCTCTCCTGCTACGCTCACGGGCGGTCAACCCCCGCCCTCGATGGCCTTCCACCGCCTCCTGCTGCCCCCTTCTGCCTCCCACCTGCCCCGTTCCCTGACCCGCCCCGCTGCGAGGAGGCCATCCCGGGGGTGCGCGTGGACACCGTGCTCATCGAGGGTCACACCGACAACGTTCCGCTCGTCGCCAACCCCAGGTACAAGGACAACCTCGACCTCTCGGCCGGGCGCGCCGCCGAGGTGTACCGTATGATGACGAGCTGCGAGCCAGACCTCGCAAGCCTGGTCAACAAGCAGGGCGCACCGATCTTGAACGTGGCCGGCTACGGCGAGAGCCGACCTCTTGATCCGAAGCGGCCGGACGCCGACGTGAACCGCAGGATCGATCTCCGCTTCCTCATGGAGAGCCCGCGACCGAGAAAGCGCGACGCGCCTCCGGTTCCGCAAAGAGTGCTGAAAGCCACCGAACGCGCGGTCAATGAACGGTAGCCCCCAAGACCAGCCCCTCTTCTCCGAATGCTCAGACAGCCTGCGACAGAGGATTGCCGAAATTCTGCGGGCGCTGCAGCGCCGAGAGTGGCGTCCGAAAGCCCTTCCCGCGCTCATCGCACGGCTCGGCGAACACGAGGCCAAAGCCGCTCAGCGAACCCCACCCAGCGACGCCCTCGATCAGGCCGCGCAGGCCCTCCACGAGTGCTGGGCACTTCATCGCGACCTCACGCCGCTCGAGGCGCGGCACGCACGCAACCTGCCCTGGTTGTTCTTCCACCCCGGCGACTCGCCCCATCTTTGGGCCAGCAAGGATCCACACCTCGCCAAGGCCATGCTCGCGACGGTCGCCGAAGATGGGCGCCCGCGGCGGGTGCTCGCGACCTTCCGCGAGTTCCTCCGGGTTTGGCCGGCCGATCTCCCCGCCTTCGATAGCCTCCTCGCCCGCCTCGATGCCATCGTTGCTGCCTTGCCATCGCCCGCCTACGACCCATGGCGGGAGCGCTGCGCGCGATACCGCTTGCTCAAGAGCGACGGACCGACCCAGGTCGCGAGGCTCTGGGTGCGGTCCGAGCAGGACTACGACTCCTTTGTCGAAGCGGTGCTCGGACCCGAGCGACATCTTGCGAATGGTAACTTCTGGGGGGAGGTGGCGAAGGCCGTATCGGCGGAGCTCCGGACCGCCCTCCGTTCCGGCCGGATTCCGCTCTGCCGCGTCTTCGCGTGGTTCGCCGATCCGCAAGGGTCGCTTCGCTTCTCGAGCTGGAAGAGGCTCCTCGCCACGGCGGCACTCGAGCCGTTCCTGAACCTCAATCCCTCGGACGAGACAAAACGAGCGCTCGCCGCTTTCCTTTGCCGAACCATCGGCCATCCCATCCTGCACTCCAGTGCATGGTATGACATCGACTCGCAGCTCCGCGATGTCCTGCTGCGCTGGCTGGTCCAGACCTCGTTCGAGGATTTCTTCCGGCTCGTCGACCGAACCGCGGGCAATCCGGAACACTGGGTCGCCCGCCGTAACTTTTGGTACTCCTACCTCAAGAACAATCTCATCGACGACGCCTGGCTGATCCTCGGGCCGGCCGCCTCCGCCAGGCTCGACCCTAGAGGGCGCGCAAACCTCAACGCCGGAAGCCTGCGGAGAGGTGCGGGCACAGACTCGACCCACTCCGCCCTCCTCCTCAAGATCCGCGGGATCACGATCGCCGAGTTCAGCCACAACCGCAAGTGCCGGATCTGGCTCCGCGGAAATCGGGCGGCACCGAAGCTGTACGAGCGGGAATACGACTATGCCTCGCTGACCGATGGCTGCAACGAGGAGATCCCCCATTACGGCTCCCAGAACTACCGATGGCAGGCGAGGATTTCCTCGATCATTGAGGAGCACACCGGCATCGCTGACCCCGGCAGAAGAGGGAAATAAATGCCCTTCGCTCTGTTCCGGAGCCCGGAGCTGCGCACGGATCGCGTTGCCGAGGGCGTTGAGTTCCGCGTCGTCGACAGACGCGATCTGCCCGTCGAGGAGTGGGCTAGCGCTAGGCCGGCAAGGCTGCCTTCGGGGGGACGGGCAGGCATCGGCATCCTGCTTCGCTTGCTGCAGGATGAAAGAGCCGAGCGGCGCGAACTCACCCGCGTCTTTCTCGGCCACGCGGGCATCGCCTCGTTGGAGCCCGACGAGCTCCTCGCCCTGGGCCTGCCGCCGGCCGCCGGTGTCGGAGTGGAGCTTAAGGCCTTCGGCAGCCTGCGGGATCCGGACTTCCGCATTGATCTCTCTCTGCGGCGGCCGCGCGGAAACAGGGTCGTCTCCTTCTCCCGCGAGGGATGCTTCCTCACCATCGACGGTGAGCAATTCACGCTACGCGATCCGCTCTACTCGATCTGCGAAGCGCTGGATCGCTTCAATCGCGATTGCCGGGATCTCGACTCCCGATTGCGCGCTTGGGGGGAGATCCGCCAGATCCTCCCCGAGGGAGTCCAGATCGACCACATCCTTGGCGGCATCGAGGTCGCCGTCGCCTCCGCCTTCAGCATCGAGCGCTTCGTCAATGAACTTGGCGAACCGGACTTCAACCCGGTTCTCGGCACCATGGCGATGGAGAGGGAGGAGCTCGGCTCCGCCTCTCCCGGCCGGCGGTTCGTCCGGACCCTTCCTCCCGCACGGCACCAGAACTTCGCGCGGTATTTCCGCCAGCTCACTCCCGTGCGCGACAAGTATCCGGTGGGGGAGGGCTTCTATGTTTTCCTGACTCCGACGCTTCAGCGGATCCTGTCCGCCGTTCGCAGGATCCAGGCCGCCGACCCGGGGACGCGACTTCAGTTCATCCGTCAGCCCGCCCCCTTTCTTCGCTCAGAGCTCTCCAACGAGGAGGAGGGAGAGCCGGCCGAGGCAGCAGAGCAGGAGCCGGAATCCCTAGCGGACCCTCTCGAATCTCTGTTTTCCGACGAAGGCTACAGCGAGCGGGTCAAGGGAATCGGTCTCTGGCAGCCTCGCGTGCTGCCATGGCTCAAGAGGCCCAGCGAGCCTTGGCTTCCTGCGGAACAAGGCCTGCTGATCGGGGACGAGAGCCTGTCCCTCCCCCACGACCAGGCCAGAGAACTTCTCCGCCTCGTGGAGCAGGCGCTGCGGAACGGCTCCCCTGCCGTGCAATGGGGCTCCCAGCGGGTTCCTGTATCGGAGGACACTGTGCGCGCCCTCCGGGAACTCTGCAGGAGCGAGGTCCCCGCAACCCCCACGACCCGACCGGAGGATACGCGGGAGCAAGACCCCGCTCCCATCGCCCTCCTGATCTTTGACAATTTGGAGTCGCTCGAGTATCGGGTCACGAGGCGCCGCCAAACACCGACGAGCGGTGAAGTGCCGGAGAGACTCGCCACGGCACTATTGCCCCATCAGCGCGAGGCGCTGCGCTGGCTGCAGCGGCACTGGTCCGAGGGGAGCCCTGGGGCGCTTCTCGCGGACGACATGGGCCTCGGGAAAACGCTGGTCACCCTCGCCTTTCTCGCCTGGCTCCAGGAAGTCGCGGCGGGGGAAGAAGGGCCGAATCGTGGCAACGGCTCCTTCCTCGTCGTCGCCCCGACCGGCCTCATTCGGAACTGGCTGGACGAGCACGCGAGGCACCTGCGGCAACCCGGTCTCGGGAGGATCGCTCAAGCCTGCGGGAGAGGCCTTCGCGAGCTGCGCGGCGCGAGCAGCGGGCGGGAGACGGCACACGGCTTCGCGACCCTCGACCAAGGAGCCTTGGAGCGGGCGAACCTGGTGCTCACGACCTACGAGACGCTGCGCGACTACCAGTACAGCTTCGGGCGCGTCCGCTGGAGCGTCGCCGTCTTCGACGAGGCGCAGAAGATCAAGAATCCCGCAATTCTCCTCACGGACGCTGCGAAGGCCCTGAAGCACGACTTCGCTCTTGCCGTCACCGGCACCCCCGTGGAGAACCGGATTGAGGATCTGTGGTCCATCGTCGACTGCGTCCGGCCCGGGGAGCTTGGGACGCTTCGGGATTTCTCGTCCGCCTACGGCAGTACGGAAGCCCAAGAAGAGCGTCTCCCGGAACTTTACGAGAGGCTGAGCGCGGGCTCGACGCCGCCGATCATGCTGCGTCGCACCAAGGAAAAGTGCTTGGAAGGCCTGCCCGATAAGCGCGTCCACCGCCTGGAACGGGAGATGCCCCCGCGGCAGGCGGACGCCTACGACCTAGTGGTGAGGCAGGCGGAGAAGACGGGAATGCTGCAAACCCTTCAGCTCCTCCGCCGCGTGTCCCTGCACCCCTCTCCCCTCGCGCTGCACGGCGACGACGGGTACATCGAAGCCTCCGCCCGGCTGCAGCTGGCGATCGAGATCCTAGACGACATCCGGCGCACAGGCGAGAAGGCCCTCCTCTTCGTGGACGATCGCCCCGTGCAAAGCGCCCTGCTCGAGATCCTGCAACGGCGCTATCGCCTAGGCGAACCGATCCTAGTCATCAACGGGGAAGTGGCGGGGGCCGCACGCAAGCAGCGGGTGAACGAGTTTCAGGCGCGCAAGGGATTCGACGTCATGATCCTCTCGCCCCGCGCCGGAGGCCTCGGCCTGACGCTGACCGCGGCCAATCACGTGATCCACCTCGGCCGATGGTGGAACCCGGCGGTCGAGGATCAGTGCACCGATCGCGTGTACCGCATCGGTCAGGAGAAGACGGTCCACGTGTACTGCTGTCTCGCCGTTCACCCTCGCTACCGCCAGCGTAGTTTTGACCTCGTCCTCGATGGCCTGCTCGAACGGAAGAGGGAGCTCTATCGCCGCGTGCTCATGCCGACCGAGCTCTCCCGATCCGACCTGGAGGCGCTGTACCGCGAGACGGTGGGAGTGCGGCGGGGCTGAGGGGATCCTCTCCCGAGGCCGCAAGCGGCCGCCCCTACCCTTCAACGCCCTCCGCCGCCCGCCGGCGGCCGGCCTCCCGCACCCACTCCGCCACCCGTGCGGCGACCGCCGGAGCGGA
>JANWZD010000025.1 GCA_025054935.1 Dehalococcoidia bacterium
TCACGATGTTCTGCGGCGTGGCGCGCTTGAGGTACACCGTGTAGACCAGCGCGTAGCCGATGATCGAGGCGAAGGTGAGGGCCGCGGTCAGCCAGTTCACGAAGACCGCGAGCACGAACATCGAGGCCGCGGCGAGGAAGGAGGCGAAGGGCACCACCTGCTCGGAGCTCAGCCTGCCGCTCGGCAGCGGCCGGTCCATGGTGCGCGCCATGCGCGCATCGATGCGCTGGTCGAGCAGGTGATTGAAGGCCGCGGCCGAGGCCGCGGCGAGACCGATTCCGACCGTCCCCCAGAGCAGCACCCCCGGCGGCGGGAGGGCCGGACTGGCGAGGAACATCCCCACCACGGCGGTGAACACGATGAGCGCCACCACCTTGGGCTTGGTGAGCTGGTAGTACTGGCCGAGGGTGGCGGTCATCGCGAGGGTCGGGCCGCCCCGGATGGCTTGCGCTGCCGCAGTCGCAGCGGCTGAGACGGGCGAAGGCGATGATAATCGGGTGGGCGCTCGGGGAGGAACGAAGGGGATGGAATGCTGGGGAAAGCGCAGTCCGGACGGGAGCTGGCACCCTCTGGTCGACCATTGCGTCGACGTCGCTTTCGCGTTCCGAAGCCTGCTCGAGCTGCCGCGACTCGCCCGCTCCCTCGCGGAGCTCGATCCCGCCCAGCGCGAGCGGCTCGCGGTGCTCGCCTTCCTCCACGACTTCGGCAAGGCGAACCGGGGCTTTCAAGCCAAGGCCATTCCCGGCGCCCGAGACACCTGTGGCCACGTGATGGAGGCCGTCGCCTTCCTCCGGGAAGACTGCTGCCGGGCGCTCTGGCCTGAGGCTTGGCGTGAGCTTGTGGGCGCGATCGCAGGCTGGTTCAGGGACGGTGAGCAGGCACTCGCGATGCTCCTCGCAAGCCTCTCCCACCACGGCAGGCCGGTCTCCTGGTCGGACTATGACGCCTCCGGCATCGGCCATAGCGCGCATCGGTACTGGCGCAAGGCAGGGGACTGCAACCCCATCGCCTCGGTTGCGGCATTGGCCGACGCTGCCTTCCGCGTATTCCCGAGCGCCTTCGCGACCGGCGTTCCCCCGATCGATGCCGCGCCCGCGCTCCAGCAGCGCTTCGCGGGGCTGGTGATGCTCGCGGACTGGATCGCCTCCGACACCCGCTTCTTCCCCTACCGGAAGAGCGGCGAGGAGGACCGCCCCGCCTTGGCCCGGGAGGCCGCGCGCTGGGCGCTTCGCGCGATCGGGCTTGCCTCTCCGGACGAGCGCTCGCCCCGGGACTTCGAGGAGGCCCTCGGCTTCGCCCCCAGCCCCGTCCAGGCCGCGCTCCTCGGCAAGCTTCCCGTCGACGACTCGACGCGCCTGCTGCTGCTCGAGGCCGAGACCGGCTCGGGCAAGACCGAAGCCGCACTCGCCTGGTTCCTGCGCCTCTATGCCGCAAAGGAGGTGGATGGACTGTACTTCGCCCTGCCCACGCGCGTGGCCGCGCGCGAGCTCTACGGGCGGGTCCGGCGCGCGATCGAGCGGGCCTTTCCCGAGGAGGGCGCCCGTCCCCGTCCCGTTCTCCTCGCGGTTCCGGGATACGCGCGCGCCGACGGCATTCCTGCGGGAGAGGTCCTCGCCAATCCGCACGACCACCTCTGGCCGGATCGGGAGGAGGATCGCTGGCGCGAGAGGCTTTGGTCCGCCGAGCACCCGAAGCGCTTCCTCGCTGCGCCTGTGGCGGTCGGCACGGTGGACCAGGCCGTGCTGTCGGCCCTTGCGGTCCGGCACGGCCTGCTCCGCTCCGTCTGCCTCGACCGCAGCCTCCTTGTGGTCGACGAGGTTCACGCCTCCGATCCCTACCTGCGGGAGCTGGTCCGCGGCCTGCTCTGCGGCCATCTCGGCCGGGGCGGATGGGCGCTCCTGCTCTCCGCCACGCTCGGCGAGTCGGCGGCGGCAAGCCTCTTCGGGCGCGATCTCCTTCCGCTCGAGGAGGCGATGAGGCGACCCTATCCGCTGCTTTCCGCGCGGGACCGGGGCTGGTCGCACCCCTCGACGCGGCAGCGCAGGCTCCGCCTCGAGCCTCGTGCCTCCCTCGAGGATCAGCGCGCCCTCCTCGAGCCGGTCCGCTCCGCGCTCCGCGATGGGGCACGCGTGCTTGTCGTGTGCAACACGGTGCGGCGCGCGATCGCCCTCTTCCGCGAGGTCGAGAAGTTCCTCGGCGAGAAGGAGCCGGGACTGCTCGATGCCGTGTTCGCCGTCGACGGCCAACGCTGCCCCCATCACGGCCGTTTCGCCCCAGAAGATCGCGAACTTCTCGACGAAGCGCTCAGCCACACCCTCGGGAAGGGGTCCGCCTCTCGCCCCTGCCTCGTGATCGGCACCCAGACCCTCGAGCAGAGCCTGGACCTCGACGCCGACCTCCTCCTCACCGATCTGGCCCCGATCGACGTCCTGCTCCAGCGCCTCGGCCGCCTGCACCGGCACGACGGGCGCGACCGGCCGCACGCCTTCGCCGAGCCGCGCGCGCTCGTCTTTGTCCCCGAGAAGCCGCTCGAGCAGTACCTGGACGAGCGAGGGTGCCTGCGCGGGCCGGCAGGGCTCGGGGCCGTCTACCGGGACGGCCGGGTGCTGGCCCTCACGTGGGAACTCCTCCGGGAACGCGGGGAGGTAACCCTTCCCGACCAGGCCCGCGAGCTCATCGAGCTCGCCACCCATCCCGAGCGTCTGTTTCGGCTCGGCGAGAGCTGGCGCAGGCACG
Organism: Dehalococcoidia bacterium; assembly: GCA_025054935.1. Lineage (NCBI taxonomy): Bacteria > Bacillati > Chloroflexota > Dehalococcoidia > Dehalococcoidia bacterium. The sequence goes on from JANWZD010000025.1 coordinate 2,737, forward strand.
GCGACGAGCTCGAGGGCAAGGTCTGCGCCGAGGTCCGCCAGGCCCTGCGTTCGCTGGTCGACGACCGTCCCTTCGGCGAGCTGCACTACCCGGACAGGGGGGAGTCGGTGCTCACCCGTCTCGGCCTTCCGACCATGGAGCTCCCCCTCGCCACCCCGGTCCGCTCCCCGTTCGGCAGGGAGCTGCGGAGCCTGCCCATGCCCGCGCACTGGCTCGCGGGCGACGATCTCCGCAGGATTACCGACGTGCCCGTTCCCGTCGAGAGCGACGGCAGGGTGCTCCGCTTCTCGGTCAACGGCCGCCGCTTTCGCTATTCCCGCCTCGGTCTCGAACGGGACGACCCGGAGGATGACGATGCAGACGATGCATGACCTCCTCGCCGAGCCGGTCTTCGGCGTGCTCCTCGACCACGGCCCGGATCGGCTCAGTCTTCCGGGAATCCTTGCGGCCCTGAGCGGCGGCCGCCTGCGCGGCTTTCGCGGGCTTCGCCCCCACCAAGCCGACCCCTGGCATGTCTTTCTGGTCCAGCTCGCGGCGAGCGTCCATGCCCGCTTCCCCCGCGATCCGCCCCTTCCCGACGATCCTCCTTACTGGCAGGAGGGACTCCTCGCCCTGGCCGATGGCCTCGCGGAGGCTTGGGCTCTTGGGGTGGAGGATGTCACAAAGCCAGCCTTCTTCCAGCATCCCTGGGAAAGCCTCGGGGAGGAGGAGGACTATGGGCTGCGCCGGGTCCGCGGAAAAACCCTTCTCGAACCCCGGGCCATGACGCCGGATCAGCTCGACGTGCTGATCACGACGAAAAACCACGACCTCAAGGCTTCGCGCATCGCGCCGAGCGAGGCCGAGGCTTGGGCCTATGCCCTGGTTGCGCTCCAGACCACGAGCGGCTACCTCGGCAAGGGGAACTACGGGATCGTGCGCATGAACGGTGGGTTCGGCAGCCGGCCGATCGTCTCCTGGTGCCGCAGCCTCGATCCCTCGGCCCGCTTTCGCGAGGAAACGGAGGTCTTGATCCGGATCCGAGCGAGCATCCGACAATCCCACGGCTACGCCGAGCGGGGCGTGGTGTTGACCTGGCTTCGGCCATGGAATCGTGAGGATCATCAATTCCCCCTCTCTGCCCTCGAGCCGTGGTTCATCGAATGCGCTCGTCCGGTCCGTCTCTGGAGGACCGCGGAAGGGCGCATCGTCGCGCTCACCGCAAACAGCAAAAGGCGTCAGATCGATGCGTATGGCATCGACACCGGCGATGTCGGAGACCCATGGACCCCGATCTGGATCGCCGCCAAAGGGAATGGCCGTCTCGCCTTGACCGTCGAGGAGAGTGGTTTTACGCCCGAACTCCTCACCGCTCTCCTCTTTGAGCAGGGCTATGAGCTCACCGCCCTGCAGAAGCCCCGTCCGGCTGCCGCGCAAAGCACCCCGTCGGAGGCGCCCGAGTGGTTCGTCGCCTCCTGCCTCGTGCGGGGGAAAGGTGTGACCCATGGCTACCACCGGGTGGAACTCCCTGTCCCAGCCGTCGTTCGCCGCGCTCTTCTCGATGACCATCGGCGCAAGCGTCTCGGGGAACTCGCCCAGGGGATGCTTGGCGATGCGAGCAAGGTGGGGAGCTCTCTTTCGATCGCCCTTGCGCTCCTGATCGAAGGCGGTCCCGAGGAGGCCGACGCCGCGCGGGTCGAGTCGTGGCTCAGGGCGGTGCGGGAGCGCTTCGCGGAGGGCTGGCGCGCGACGTACTTCCCGATCCTCTGGCAGGGAGCGGCGCAGGACCACCATGCCGTGCGCGAGCGCTGGCGGCAGGAGCTGGTCGGGCTCGGGGAGCGCCTGCTTGCCGAGGCTGCCGCCATGCTCCCCCTGCCCTCGGGCCGCCGCTGGCGCGCGCGCACGCGCGCAGAGGGGCTATGGTGGGGAAGCCTGCGCAAGGCGGGCCTCCTCCCGGACACGGAAGAAGCGATGACCCACCCTTCTTCGTAAGCGGAGGACCTCATGAGCGAGCACGCCTATTCCGAGGAGAAGATCTCGCTTGCCGAGCGTGGCGAGCGTCTCTTCCGCGCCATCCACGCCGCTCGCTTCCCCAACGGGGACCGCGCGGCGCTGAGACGCTGGGCCCCTGGCCAGCCTCTACCGTTGGCCTTCTATCGCCTGTGGTTGCGAGATCTCGGCGAAGACCCCCCTGAGCGGCAGCTTGAGTCCTGGGCCGTCCTCGCCTGGAGTGCGGCGACCTTAGGACCGAACGGGCACGAACGGCAGCGTCCGCTGGGCCGCGCCCTGGCCGAGCACGGCTTCTCCGAGGGCCGCCTCGAACGCCTGCTCTCCGCACCGGCCGAATTGCGGGTCCCCCTGTTCATGGATGCGATCCGCTTCTTGGCCGCCAAGGGCGCACGCCTGGACCTCGCGGATGCGGCGCGATTCCTGTTGTTGGGCGAAGGCGAACGGCGCGAGAAGCTCCACCGGCAGATCGCCGCCGACTTCTACCGTCACCTCCCGCGCAACCCTTGACACCCACCGAGGAGCAGGACGATGTTTCTCCAGATCCACACCCTCATCTCCTACCCCGCGAGCCTGCTCAACCGCGACGATGCGGGGCTCGCCAAACGCATCCCCTTCGGTAATGCGATCCGTTTGCGGATCTCCTCGCAGTGCCTCAAGCGGCATTGGCGCGACGACCTCACCGCCGCGCTCCCCGAGCTTCCGGACGGCCAGCGGACGCGGCACTTCTTCACCCGGACGGTCCTTCCCAAGGCAGTGGCTGCGGGCGTACCAGAGCAGGATGCCGAGACGCTCGTCAGCCAGCTCGCGGAGCGGTTGATCGAGGGAGGGGTCAAGAAGGGAGGTGATCTCAACCAGCCGGTGCTCTTCGGGCTGCGGGAGGCCGACTACCTGGTCGAACTCCTGAAGGAGGCGGTTCAGCGCGCAAAGGGGAAGGGCGTCGGCGCGGAGAAGGCGCTCGAGGAGGTGGTGAAGGAGCAGGCCGAGAACCTGAAAGCCATGAGCAAGTCGGCGGCCGGTCTGACCGCCGCCCTCTTCGGGCGCATGGTCACCTCCGACCTGCTCGCCCGGGTCGATGCCCCGGTGCACGTGGCCCACGCGTTCACCGTCCATGCGGCCAACACCGAGCTCGACTACTTCACCGTGGTCGACGACCTGAGCCGGGAGGAGGAGACCGGTGCCGCCCATGCCAATCAGAGTGAGCTGGGCGCCGGCCTGTATTACGGCTACGTGGTGGTCGACGTACCCCTGTTGGTCAGCAACCTGACCGGGATTCCGCCCTCGGCCTGGGAGGAGCGAAAGACCGATCCCCTGGCCCGCCGGGTGCTCGAGGCACTGATCCTGTCGATCCTTCGCCAGAGCCCCGGTGCGAAGAGGGGGAGCACCGCCCCGTACGCCTGGGCGGATGCGCTCCTCCTCGAGGTCGGGCGGGAGCAGCCGCGCTCGCTCGCCAACGCCTTCCTCGACGCTCTGCGCCCCGACGGCCGCGGCGATCTTCGGCATCTCGCCCTGGAACGGCTGGCCGATTACGTGGCACGGCTGGATGCCATGTACGGTCCGCCGCAGGGATCGCGCTTTCTCTCGACGACGCTGGAGCCGCCCGCGCCACTGCCCGACAAGCGTCCCGTTCGTGAGAGCGTGGGCGCCGCCCTCACGGCGATCTTCGGCTGAGGTCGGCGGCGATGGACGTGTTGCTCCTTCGTTTTGACGCGCCGCTCATGAGTTTCGGCGCCGTCGTCGTCGACAACCGCCATCCGCTCTGGCGCTATCCGGCCGCCTCCCAGCTCGCCGGGATGCTTGGCAATGCCCTCGGCCTCGATCATCGCGAGGTGGACAGGCTCGAGGATCTCGAGGATCGCCTGCGCTTCGCCGCTCGCTGGGATGCCGAGCCGGAGCTCCTGGTCGACTACCAGACCGTCGATCTCGGCCAGCCGCATCTCGTCGGCACCGGCTGGACCACCCGCGGCCGGCGCGAGGACCGGCAAGGTGGCACGGCCTCCACTGCAACACACATCCGCTACCGCCATTACTGGGCGAATGGCATTCTCACCGTCGCGCTCGCCTTGGATGGGGAGGGATGGCCCTCGATCGGGGATCTGGAAATCGCCTTGCGGCGGCCGGCGCGGCCGCTCTTTCTCGGCCGCAAGCCCTGTCTGCCCGCAAGTCCAATTCTGCTTGGGCGCCGGCAGGCGGCCGGGGTTCGCGCTGCGCTGGCAGCGGAGCCGCGCGCGGAGGTCGGCCCGCGCCGGGCCGGGTTGCCGGAAGCCATCTGGCCGCTCGATGAGGGTCCTGGCCTGCGCATCGAGGAGCGCTTCGACCGGCGCGACTGGCGCAACAACATCCACCGCGGCACGCGCCGCTACGCGGTCGGACCGATCTAAGGAGCGGCCATGAGCGGGCTCCATCTCGTTCGTCTGCCGATACGCCTCCCGCCTCTGCTCCGCTTCTCCCGCGAGCGTGGGATTCCGCTTGAGGACGATGATCTCGGCTACTTGCTGCATGCCTGGCTCACTGCCCTGTTCGCCGGGGTCGCGCCCAAGCCCTTTCGCTACTTCGCGCGGCGAGGAGAGCTGCTGGGTTATGCCCGCGAGAGTGCCGAGGAGCTCCTCGAGCGGGCCAAGGCCTGTGGTGACCCCTTGGCCTGGTCGGCGCTCGAGGTCGATGGTGTGGCGAGCAAGCCCATGCCCGAGCGCTGGCGTTGCGGCCAGCGGCTCTGGATCGAGGCGCTCGTCTGTCCGACGAGCCGCCGGGGTGGAGAGGAGAAGGACATCTACTTGCGCGCCATCGATCGCGGAGTGGTGCCGGGTCGGTCGCGGGGTGAGCTCTATCGCGAGTGGTTCATCGCTCGGTGCCAGCCGGCCCTGGATCTTGAGCGGGTCGAGCTTCTCGGCATGCGCGCGCGCTGCCGGCTGATCCGGCGCTCGCGTCGGCAGGGTTCGCGGCTCCGAGTGGTGGAGCGACCGACGGCCCTGTTCGGAGCCTCGGCGAGGATTCGCGATGCCGCATCCTTCGCGTCCCTGCTGGCCCGTGGCATTGGTCGGCATCGGGCCTTCGGCTTCGGGATGCTCCTGCTCGCGCCGCCGCGATGAGTTCCTCCGGATTTTTGCCTGGCCGCTTAGGTCTCGCCGAGGCGCGAATTCCGCATGCCGACCGGCATGGTCTCCTTTGGTTGGAGTACGGGAGGCTTTCGGTCGAGGACGGGACGTTGCGCTTTTTGGCCGCGAAGAGCGACCTCTTCGAGGCCGGCGACTACGCAATCCCTTACCAGGGCATCTCGATGATCCTGCTCGGGCCTGGGACCAGCCTCACCCATGACGTGTTTCGCCTCTGTGCCCGGCACGGAACGCTCCTCGCGGCGGTTGGCGAGGGCGGGGTCAAACTGTACACCGCTCCCCCGATGGGCCAGGGGCGGTCGGACGTGGCTCGTATCCATGCCGAGCGCTGGGCCGATCCGAGGAGGCGTCTCGACACGGCGCGTCGCCTGTACGCGTGGCGGTTCGGCCGGGTGCTCCCGCACCGGGACATCGAAACTTTGCGGGGGATCGAGGGGGCGCGACTAAAGGAAAGTTACCGCCTAGTCGCGGAGCGGTTCGGGATCGTCTGGCATGGCCGCTGGTACGACCGGAACCAGCCGCTTGCCGCGGATCTCCCGAATCAGGCCATCAACCATGCGGCGACCTTCGTCGAGGCAGCCGCCGAAATCGCGGTGGCCGCAGTGTGTGCCCTGCCCCCCCTCGGATTCATTCACGAGGACTCCAGCATCGCCTTCACTCTCGATATCGCCGACCTTTGGCGGGTGGACCTCACCCTGCCCCTGGCCTTCGCGGCGGTGCGCGCATACCTCGACGGGAAGAGCGAGTCCCTCGAGCGCGAGGTGCGGTATCGTGCGGCCTTGGCCTTTCGCCGCGAGAAGCTCATCCCGCGGATGATCGAGCGGATCAAGCAGCTCTTTGACATCGATGACGGTGATCGTGGCGCGTAACGCCTCCGGCCGGACGCGTGGATTCCTCGCCTCCGTGGCGCTCGAGCTCGCTCCCGGGGTGTACTGTGCGCCACGAATGTCGCCTGCGGTACGGGAGCGCGTTTGGGAGGTGCTTCGGGAGTGGTTTCCGCACGAGCGGGACGCTTCTCTCGTCCTTCTGTGGCGCGAGCCGAGGGTTCCCGGAGAGATCGCGGTGCGGACGCTTGGCGTCCCGCCGGTTGCGCTCGCCGAGGTCGATGGGCTGGTGTTGAGCCGTCGCAGCGTCGAGGAGGCCAGAGGTGGATCGCCCGAGTAGGGCAGAGTGGGTTTTCCTCGGTAAAGACAATCACTTAGGATCTAGGGTCTCCCCCGCGCACGCGGGGATCGACCGTCCACGCCGGCACTACTGTGCCGAGCGTCTCGGTCTCCCCCGCGCACGCGGGGATCGACCCCCAGCGATCCACTCGCCTGCCATCGGGCGGTAGTCTCCCCCGCGCACGCGGGGATCGAC
>JANWZD010000026.1 GCA_025054935.1 Dehalococcoidia bacterium
CATCGCCCTGCGCGGCCCCTTCGCCGACCAAGACGCGTGGCAGGCAGCGAAGAGCCGCCCCCCGCACCGCTTCACGCCGGAGGAGGTTCTGGGCTGGACCTCCTCCGCCTCCCTGCCGCTTCTGCCCTCTGACGAGAGCATCGCCGTCTTCACCCGGCTGCGGCGCGCGCCGCGGCTCGATCGCCGTGCGCCGGGCGAATGGCGCGCCCGGCCGGATACCGAACTGCACGCGACCAGCGACAAGGCGCTGATGACCTTCGACCCGCCCTCCACCGAGGGCCTGTGGCCGGTGTTCAAGGGAGAATCCTTCGACCTCTGGCAGAACGACCTGGGCCCCGCCAGCTACTATGCCTGGGCGGAGCCCGGGCCGGTGCTGGCGCGGCTGCAGCAGAAGCGGCTCAACAGCGGCCGCTCCCGCCGCGACTCCGCCCACGCCGAGTTTCCGCCCGCCCATCTGCGCGATCCGGCCACCCTGCCCTGCCACGCGCCGCGCATCGTGTTCCGGGATGCCACGAATCGAACCAACCAGCGGACGGTGATTGCCGCCCTGGCCCCGCCACGCGTGTTCTGCGGTAACCAAGCCCCCTACTTGCTCTGGCCAGCGGGGGACACGAAAGATCAAGCCTTTCTGCTTGGCGTACTTTGCTCGGTCCCTCTGGATTGGTATGCGCGGCGTATCGTCGAAACGCACGTCAACTTCTTCATCCTCAACCCGTTCCCCATTCCGCGCCCGCCGCGCAGCGACCCCCACTGGCAGCGCGCGGTGGCTCTCGCCGGCCGCCTCGCCTGCCCGGATGCGCGCTTCGCCGCCTGGGCTGAGGCCGTCGGAGTCGCCTACGGCCCGCTCGATGCGGCCGAGAAACAGGCGATGATCGAGGAACTGGACGCCGTCGTGGCACGCCTCTACGGCCTCAACCCCGACCAGCTCGCCCACATCTTCGACACCTTCCACGACTGGCCGACCGAAGCCGACTGGGCGGCCTGGAACGCCCGGCGCGACCGCACGGTCGCCATCCTGCGGGGGCTTGCATGACGCCGCGGCCCGAGCTCATCACCAACCAGGGCGGCAACACCCTGCTGGCCGCGCTGGCCGCCGCCATCCCCGACGCGCCGCGCCCGCCTGGCCTCGGCGAGACGCCCGCCGGCGTGCGCGAGATCGCCATCGCCACCGCCTTCCTCAGCCCCGCCGGCTTCGCCGCGGTGGCCGACCGGCTGGAACAGGCGGAACGGGTGCGCCTTCTTCTTGGCGCTGAGCCGGAGCCGGAGGCGCTGCGCCTCGCCCGGCGGCACCTGCGCAAGCCCGGCGACCCGCCGGCCGCGGCCTTCGAACGGCGCGAGCTGGCCGAGGCGCTGAAACTCCTGGAAGGGGGGCTGCGCGCGGAGCGCGACCGCATGCCCTTCAGCGCCGAAACCCGCCGCCACTTGCGGCGGATGGCGGCCATGCTGCGCTCCGGCACGCTCGAGACGCGCCGCTACGAGAAGGCCTTTTTGCATGCCAAGGCGATCCTGATCGACGGGCCGGAACCGGGGCTGATCGCCGGCTCCTCCAACCTCACCCGCGCGGGGCTCACCACCAACCTGGAGCTCAACCTCGCGCGCTGGGACGCCGCGATCTTCGCCCAAGCCAAGGCCTGGTTCGACGGGCTTTGGGATGAGGCCGCGCCGTTTGATCTCGCTGCCATTCTCGAGGAGCCGGAGCAGGAATTTCCACCCTGGCTGATCTTCCTGCGCATCCTCTGGCAGCTCTACGGCGGGGAACTGGAAGAGGAGCGGAAGGAGGAGGGCGAGATCCCGCTCACCGCCTTCCAGCTGCACGGGGTCTGGCGCGCGCGTCGGATCCTGCGCGAGTTCGGCGGCGTGATCGTCGCCGACGAGGTGGGACTCGGCAAGACCTTCATCGGCGGCGCGATCCTCGAGGCCTATGCGCGCAACCGCCAGCGCGCCTTGCTCCTCTGCCCCGCGGCGCTGCGCGAAAGCTGGGACCGCTTCCTCGACGAGCACAACATCGGCCGCTTCGTCGAGCTGCTCTCCTTCGACCAGGTGGCGCGCGACCGGCAGCTGTTCGATCCGGACCGGCGGCCGCGTGCGCGAGGAAACCACCTGCGCGCGGCGCTCGACGAATACCAGCTCATCGTGGTCGACGAGGCGCACAACTACCGCAACCCGGACTCGTCGCACCGTGCCGATGTGCTGCGGCGGCTGCTCTACGGCCAGCGCAAGGATCTGGTGCTGCTCACCGCCACGCCGGTGAACAACAGCCTCTGGGATTTCTACCACCTGCAGCGCTACTTCGTCCGCCAAGACAGCGCATTGGCCAGCCGCGGCATCGTCAGCATCCGCGACCGGTTCAGGGCGGCAGCAAAACAGGATCCGGCAAACCTTAGCCCCGATTTCCTCTATCCGATCATCGATGCCCTGACCGTCAAGCGCACGCGCGGCTTTGTCAAGAAGCACTACGCTGGCGAAACGATCCGCGGCCCCGATGGGGTGATGCGCCCGATCGTCTTTCCGAAGGCGGTGGGGATCACCGTGCGCTACGACCTCGAACGGCTGGCCCCCGGCCTGTTCGATGCGGTGGCCGATGCTCTGGATCCGGAGCACGGCCGCAACCTGCTGAGTTTCGCGCGCTACGCGCCCGATGCCTTCCGGCGCGATGCCGATAGGGAGGAGGCCGAGGAAGCAGAGGAGGCACAGGAGAACGCTGCGGGGCTGTTGCGGTCGGGACTGCTCAAACGTTTCGAGTCTTCGCCCCACGCGTTCCGCAAGAGCCTTGAGCGCATGGTGCAGGAGCATGACCTCTTTCTCGACGCCTTGGCGAAAGGAAAGGTGATCACCACAGCCTTCCTGCGCGAACTCGGAGACGACGACGAGGCCTTCGAGGATCTTTTGGAGACCAGCGGCGAAGCTCGCGATTCCGCGAATTACGACGTGGCCCGCCTACGCGCCGCAGTGGAACGCGACAGAGATATCCTCAGGGATCTCGCCGGGCGGCTTCGTGCGGTGAACGACGAGGACGATCCCAAGCTCGCGGCGGTGGTCGAGGAGTTGGCGAAGATTGCGGAGGAAGCGCGCCGTGATGCTGCCACCGACCTCGAAGAGCAGCGCAACCGCAAGGTTCTGCTCTTCTCGTACTTCGCTGATACGGTCGCGTGGCTCCGCAAGGCACTAGAGGCGAGGATCGACGCCGACCCGCGGCTGAGCGTGTATCGCGGCCGGATCGTGGCCGTGGCAGGGCGGGAGCTGGAAGGCGAAGAGGTGAACCGCAACGAGGCGGTCTGGGCCTTCGCTCCCGAGTCGAGCGGACCGCCGCCGGGCCAGCAGGACCTCTACGACGTGCTGATCACCACTGATGTGCTGGCAGAGGGGATGAACCTCCAGCAGTGCCGGCACATCATAAACTATGACTTGCCGTGGAACCCCATGCGGCTGGTGCAGCGGCACGGCCGGATCGACCGCATCGGTAGCCCGCACCCGCGCGTCTTTCTGCGCACGGTCTTTCCTGCCGATCGGCTGAATGCGCTGCTCGACCTGGAACAACGCATCCTGCGGAAGCTCGCCCAGGCGGCGAAAAGCATAGGCATCGGCACCGCGCCGGTGGACAAGGCCACCTCGCGCGATCAGGTTTTTGCCGAGACGCGGGCGGAGATCGAGAAACTGGTTGCAGAGGATGCGACCCTGTTCGAACAGGGAGGGACCGCTTCGGCCGCTCAAACAGGCGAGGAATATCGGCAACGTTTGCGCGCTGCCCTTGCCGCCGACCGGAATGCCATCACGACACTCCCGGCCGGCGCAGCAAGCGGGCTTCGGAAAGGGCGGCGCCGAGGCATTGTGTTCTGTGCTGAGGTTGCTTTGCGGGATGGTGTGCGGACCTTCCTTCGGTTTGTCCCCGCTGGGCCTGGTTGGCAGGCGCCCGATGGCGCCGAAGGCGTCGAAGGCGAGATAGGCACGTGTCTCAGGCTGATCGACTGCGATCAGGACACCCCGCGCCACATGCCCGCCGAGTTGGGCGACGCGGTCTTCGCATTCTGGGAGGTCGCTTTGGCCGACATCCTCTCCGAATGGCAGGACCTTTCCGATCCGGCCAAACTGCAGCCGCCGGTGCGGCTGACCAATAAGCAGGTCGCAGCCTTCATCCGCGCGAACCCGCCCTACGACGTCGACCGCGAGCGGGTGGCAAGGGCGTTGGACGTGCTGGAAGCTCCCTGGCCGCGGCGAGAGGAGGCCTTGCTGCGGGAGCAGTTCCGCGACCGGGTCGGCTCACCTGCGGGGCGCAGCGCAAGGCTTGTGGAATGGATTCTCGGAACCGGCCTCGAGCCCTTCGAAGCGCCTCCACCCCTTCCGCCAATCAGCGAGTCTGACGTGCGGCTGGTCTGCTGGATGGCGGTGCTACCGCAAGGGGACTCTCCTGAGCAACGCATCCGGCAAGGCGAGGTTGGCGCGATTTAGAAGGGGCAGACCCGCCGCAGGCGGCACCGTTGCGACGGACCTGGTGCCGCTCTGCCCCTTTTCGGATTGTCGTCTCCCGCGTGGGCAAGTTTGGGCCGACATGACGATGGCTTGTCGCGCTTGGCCGAGCCATCCGCCCGCTGGCAGCGGCTGCATCCGCGATGACGCGCCGAACCCAGGGCTCCAAGAGTGAGGTGCGCCCGTCGCACCGAGTCACGTCAGGGTCGCTAGACTTACCTGATGAGCGGCACGGGCTAGCGTGGGTCATCGACCGGCATCTGTTTTGGACTTCCCTCTTGCGATGCCGAATCGTCTCATCACCCTCGGGCAGGACGCTGCGCAAGAGTCGGCGCGAAATCGTGGAGGCAACGCTGCTGTCCGCACCGCGCGTGTGCCATGCCGATCCAGAGATGCCAGGCATCACTCCCGGTGAGAGGGCGGCGAAACCCTGCCCGGACGGCCAGTCTGCGCCAGGGATCACGGATGCACGCTGAATGGTGGAAGCTACGCAGTCCAACCGAGCTCTCGAAGGAAGGTCGCGAATTGGGATCTTCATTCCGTTTGTTGCTCCAAGTCGCACCTCTCGATCGATCGTCGCCATCTGTTGCGCGCGCACGCAAAGACGATCGGTGCGAAAAGCGCTGGCGTTCGGTCTCGAATTGCGTTGCGTCATGGTCGGCCGACCGAGATCGCCCCACCTGTTTCGGATCAAACCGCTCGCTTGGGCAGGAGCGGTGCAGTTTGAGGGTCGGCGTTGCGCGACCGATTGCCGCAAGAAGTCAGGTGTGTCGAACGGGTGGAGCGCAGGAATCCACTGGGCCCCCGAGACCTCGCCACCGTGCGCTCCCGAAACGAGGAACGTTAACGGTTCGCACCTTTTCGGCTTGCGCACGCCCGACTGGAGAGAATGGTGAGGAGGATGACGGCCTAGCCTGCATGCAGCCACAAGCTGTCAATGCACTGGACCACCTGACGCAGACATCGAGCCAGGCTGCCACCTGAGCTGGCCATTAACCACTGGCCTGACGTCATCGAATGAACAAAGCCACGGTCGCCGCATAGCCTGCTCGGCCGCTAGTACGGCTGCCCCGATCAGCTCGGCCATCGTGTTGCCATCGACATGCTTCGCTGCTCCAACCGACTGCGACGCCGAATACGGCGCCACTGATCGGGTCGCGCCACCGGATTTGCTCCAAATGTGCATGCTCATAAGGTCTGTCTGGTGACCGGTACGAAGTCTCTCGGCATAGTATGAAGCCCAAGCGCGGCCTTCACCGCATTGGGGTGTCTGGTGACCAGTACGAAGTCTGTCGACCTAGTATTGTGCAGCGTTGGGCAACCGGTTGCCTTGCCCCTGCTGCGCCGCTGCTGAGAACAGCCGGTGAGGCAGGTCTTCTGCGTCAACCTGTCATCCTATCTCCTGGCCCGTGGGTGGCCCGGTTTTCGGTCAGACTGAAGGTCTACGAGCGGTTCATCGGCTCCAGCCGAGACGGCGATCAGGCCAATCCAAATCTTCGATTGACTGCGACACGCTGCTTGCAGCGGATATCACCGTGCAGTCCGCACGGACCTACGCCAGCAGCCGGGTCGAAGGGCAATGCCTCGCCCCTGGTCTCACCTATTTCTGTGACGGGACCAAGATCGAGCAGCGATGATCGGCAGACCCACTTTCTGCGTAGGACCAAGCGCGTTGTGCTGTCAATGGAACCCCGCGAGTGGCATCATTTGATAACAGACTGCAACGATTGAGCGGCGATGATCACGTCCGACGGGCAGGCGCGCACATATCCAATGCCGGTTGTCGGACCGATGTCGCCAGTCCAGGCCCTCGCTGTTATCGTGTTCAGGATTGCCCGCTTTCAGGTCAGCGTCCGCGACGCTCCTCGTAAGTGAGGCTCACCCGGCAGCCGCTCCCCGGTGTCTTGGCCGTCTCAAGTTCGTCCAGGCGACTACGAGACGGCTTTCATTTGTAGTATCGGCGCCACCAGTCGAGCGGGTCGCGGCCCTGGTAGATGTCGATATTGTCTCGGACTGTGACGATGCGGCACTTTGCCGTGCCTCCGTTCCTCGGTCCGCGCAAACCGCGACCGACCATCTGCATGAAGCGGACGGGTGAGAAGACCGGGCGGGAAATCAGGATCATCTCCCCTCCGGGCGCATCGAAGCCGCTCGTGAAGACGGCCGCATTGCAGACCACGCGGATCTCGCCGTTCCTGAAAGCAGCAACCGCGTCCCGCCGGGCCGAAGGATCGGTTTCGGCGCTGACCGCGCGCGCTCGGATCCCGAGCAGGCTGAGGCGTGCCGTCAAGGCGACCGCGTGGTCGACGCTGTTGGCGAAGACGAGGACGGAGCGTTCCGGCGCTTTTGCGATGGCCCGGACGATCGCGTCGTTGCGGTGCGCCTGCTTCGCGAGACGGTCCAAGGCCGAGGGCGGCAAGTCTTCTTAGGTCGCGAAATAGCGGCGCTCCTCTTGTGTCAGTTCGAACGGCTCGATGAGCCGGATCGGCTCCATGACGACCTCGGCCAGAAAACCCCGGCTTCGCAGAATCCGATGGAGGTCGGCCTGTTCGCGCGGCACGACCCGGCAGTCGAAGCGTTGCGCAAGCCGCCGCGACTCCTCTTCGTCACCGCTGCGGAACGGCGTCGCGGTCAGCCCCAGGAGAACCGGTTCCCGTTCCCGCGTGCGCCTCTGTCCCGTTGCCAGCCCGAGTGCTTCCAAAACCCAGGTGTAG
>JANWZD010000027.1 GCA_025054935.1 Dehalococcoidia bacterium
ATCCCGTCATCGCCCAGCAGCCGGCGGAAGGAGAGAGTGCGGCGGAAACGGCTCGCCTGACCACGGCGGTACTGAAGGCGCTCAGGTCGCTGCCCTCCTCGCAACACGAGGTGTTGCTGACGACAGTGTTCCCAGCCATGAATGCTCTTGGTGAAGCCGCCCCGTCGTGACTTGCCGCGCCGTTGCATGCCACTGTCACCTCCGGCGTCACCAGCCCGAGGGAGCGAACCGCCCGGCCCGACCTACTTTCTGCGCTGCTAACGGCGGGTTGATCAAGGGAACGCGACATCCCCCGTCACGGAGAGGATGCGTCGCGCTCCCTCTCCATCGAGCGCGATGTCCCGACGCCGTCGATCGTGGTCGGCCGCGCGACGACCGGCACCGCCGCAATGGGAACTGCGCTCGCATCGCGAGCAGGAGGAAGCGGGAAGAGGGCGGCGCAGCGCTTGGCACGCGCTGCGGCGAGGAGCAGCGTCGGCAGCTGAGCAGGCAGTATGCTGCCGAAAACCTCAGCGTACCCGCTGCCGGCGCCTTCCGAGGATACTGCGTCGGCGCTGCGGCGCCAGTCGCGCTGTCTTCTCGACCCGGAGAAACCGGGCACTCCCCACCGACCGGTTCAGCCGCTGCGGCGGTGTCGCCGCATTCTTCGAGCGCGCTCCTGCCGCCTTCGCAGTGGCGCGCTGCGGGTCATCTCGGCGACCGAGACAGAACGTGCCGAGACGCGGCCGTCTTGCGCCGCCCGAGACTGTGCGCGCTGAACAAACGGCTGAGCCGTCGCATCGTCTCCGCTTTGCCTGTCCTCCTGCGGCGGGACCTCGGCACGATCCGAGCGCCAAGGCGCTCCTTGGAATAATGTCGCAACGGTCAACAGTTTCTCTATACACTAGCCGGCAGTGTCGGCTCGTTGTTAGCGGCTGGTCGTCGCCGGCAACGTCGGCTCATTGTTGGCAGAGAGGAGGAGCCCGATGCGTCTCCCTCGTTGGATCGCCCTCAGCGCCGTCATCCTGACCGCCTGCGCGCCCGCCGCACCGGCGACCCCGGGCGCACCCGCTCCTGGTGCGACTGCCGCCCCGACCGCGCCGGCCCGCGCTGACCGCCAGATCTTGCGCGTCGGCACCAGCTCCGGTCCGAGTAATATGACGCCTCAAGGCGGCACCTTCTTCCCCGAGTTCTACGCGCCGCTCTACGACACGCTCACCCAGTTCGGCCCCGGCTTCATCCCCGAGCCGGCCGTCGCTGAGCGCTGGTCCGTCTCGGCCGACGGCCTCGTCTGGACATTCAACCTCCGCCGCGATGTCCAATGGCCGGACGGCTCGGCGCTCACTGCCGAGGACATCGTCTTCACCATGAACACCTATTTCGAACTGCGCTGGCCGCAGACAGCGCTGTTCGGCTCAGTCGAGCGGTCAGTTGCCCTCGACCCCTACACCGTCGAGTTTCGGCTGCGGACCGTTGACATGGCAATCCCGAACAACGCCGCGTCGTTCCGGATTATCCCGAAGGCGTACTTCAGTCAAGTCGGGTTCGACGGGTTTGTCCAGAAGCCGGTCGGCAGCGGGCCGTATGAACTGGTCGAGTACCGCAGCAGCGACATTATCCGCTTCCGCAAGCGGCCGCAGAAGCACGCCTTCCGCGACACGCCGCTCGAGGAGATTATCTTCCGCTACATCCCCGACCCGGCGCAGCAGTTGAACGGGCTGCGCACCGGCGAACTCGACTTTATCACCGGCAACTTTCCCGCCGACCAGATCGAGGCGATGCAGCGCGCCGGCATGCAGATCGTCCAAGCCGAGCGCACCAGTTCGCACGTCAACTTCCCCTACAGCACCTACGAGGCGAAGAACTCGCCCCTGAAGGACAAGCGCGTCCGCGAAGCGATTAACTACGCGGTCGACAAAGAGGCGATCTCGAAGGGGATCTTCAAGGGGTTCAACCGGCCGGTCGGTCAGATGGGCACGCCCGGCTCGCCGTGGTGGGACGACACTGTCCAGCCGGTTCCCTTCAACCCGACGCGCGCGAGGCAGCTGCTCGCCGAGGCCGGCTACGCTAGCGGCTTTAAGGTCCAGATGGACATCCAGCCGGGCCAGATCCCGCAGGAAATGGTGCTCGCCATCCAGAGCAACCTGCGCGACGTCGGCATCGAGGTCGAGCTGATCATCAACGACCAGGCAGCCTTTCTCGACAAGTATTTCGGCCGCGCTCAGAAGGCCGACTTCTTCCCCCTCGTCACGGGCGAGACTAACGGCTTCTTCCAATCGGCGCGCAACGCCTATACCTGCGCACCGCCCGGCGGCCAAGGGCTCGGCATCTACTGCAACCCGGAGTTCGACCGTCTGTTCGCGGAAGCGTTCGCCGAGCGCGACCCCGCCCGCCGCGCCCAGATCTACAAGCAGGCGAACCGCGTCATGCGCGCTGACGTGCCCCAACTCTGGCTGGTGACGCTCAACAGCGCCAACATCTTCTCGCCGAAGGTGCAGAACTTCAAGCTGACCACGCCGACCCAGTACAACTTCGACAGCATCTGGATCGCGCGCTGAGCAGCCGGCGCTGCTCGCTGCCGATGGTCGGTCGCTCCGCCGCGACCTGCGGCTGACTGTCAACGCCGCAGCGGGCGCGCCCGACCGCATCGTGCCGCGCGGGCAGCCGCGATCGACGTCGCGATTTCGACCTACGACGGCGAGCCGACCCACTTCCCCTTCGATACCGACGCTGGTTTCCCGCAGCTTGTGCGCGCCGGCGAGCTCGCCGGCGCGCCCGTCCCGCTCCATTTGAACTTCGCCGGGGGCTTGCTGATCGAGGCCGACCCGGCCGGCGCCGTCCCCGGCCGGGTCGACGTTGACGTCAGGGTCAGCCGCTCGTTCTCGACGGTCGGCTCCGCCCTCTTCGTGAGGGCGGTCCGGTGGGCGCTTGCGCTGGTCGTCCTCGGCCTCGCCCGCAGCGTCCTGAGCGGCCGGCCCAAAGTCGACCTCAGGATGTTCACCTGGCTCGGCGCGATGCTGTTCGCCTTTCCGGCGCTGCGCCCGGCTCCCCGCCCAGCGGTGCGCTGAGCGACTATCTCGCCTTCCTCTAGGTCGAAAGCAGCATCGCCGTCGCCCTCGTCCGGAGCGTCTCGGGGTGGCTGCGCCAACAGCCGAGCTAGTAGTCGCCCTCCTTGACGTACGGCCGGCTCCAGAGCGCCACTTGAAGGATGACCGACTTCAGCCACGCCTGATGCATCCGCTCGACCTCGTCCGCGGAATGTCCCTTTTTGGCAAGAAACGGCTTGAGCGTCGCCGTGATCGGATAGATGAACGCCGGCAGGTAGCGGTAGGCGATGTTCGGGACCGACTCGACGCCGTCCGTCCGGTTCTTGCCAGAGCGGTGATGGCGGCGGCCGATCTCGTCCTGATAGTCGAGCCACGTTTGGTCGTAGTTCGCCGCCGCTGTGTCGAGGATCCAGCGGCCGAAGCGCTTGCGCACCGCCGCGAGGTAGTGCGCGTCCGGCTCGCCCGTCTTCGCGTTCGAGAAGAAATGAACGAGATGGGGATGCGAGGCGACGAAGCCATACCAGACATCGAGCACGTCTTCGACTTGGTCGGCGAGCACCTCGTACGACTGGCGCAGGGCCGCAACATCCTCGTCGGTAAAGAGCACCGCTTCTTTCAGCTTCGCGAGGTCGTCCAGCGTCAGCGGCGAGCGCGGGACGCGGCCGTAGGCGTAGCCGGGGATATCCGTCGTCTGCATCGTTCCTCCTTTCTAGCGCGGCGGCGAGCCGCCGGCGAATGCAAGCCAAGCCGTCTGGCGCGCCTCGGGCGGGGCAAGCTGAAAATCAGGACAGTCCAGACGGAGCGCGCTGTCGCCGAAGGGAGCATCGACAAAAGCGCAGTGATGCGGCCGGCGCGGGTCGGGATGAACGTTCGGCCGGAAGAAGACGCAGGAGACGCACATCGCCGACAGCGGGATCTCGCCGCGCTCCTGCAGTTCGCGGATCAGCTTGATGAGCGCGCGGAGGAACACCGCCTGCTCTTCCGGTGCAAGCGTCTCGGCGGCAGCGGCGAGAAAGTCCGGCCAGCCGGCGGCACGCTCGGCCTCCTCCCGTCCGGCGGCGGTGAGCGCGATCCGGATCGCGCGGCCATCCTCCGGCGCGACGCGCTTGCTGACGAAGCCTTTCCGCTCAAGGGCGGCGACGGCATCGCTGGCGGTCGGCGGGGTCACGCCAAGCGCGGCGGCGACCGCCGCGAGGCTCGCTGGCCCCCGCCGCAGCTGGACGAGGATCTGGGCTTGGGTCGGCGAGAGACCGCGCGGCCCCGCCTCGCGCCAGCCGCGGCTCTTCAGCGCCAGCCCGATCTTGGCGAGCGCAGTCGCGAGCCGTGCGGCGATCGGCCCCGCGCCTGCTTCGAGCGAATCCGCGTCCATCAGGGAAATCCGTTAGTAGTCCTAATTAAATAGCAGCGAGGCCGGCGCCTGTCAAGATGTCGGCAAGGACCAGCGCGAGCGTCCCGCGAGGGAAAGTCAGCCCGCTGCTTCGACGACCGCGAGCGCCTGACGAGCGAGGGGAAGCCGAGTGTCAATCGTCAGCCGGTCTGGCAGCTCGTCGAGCGGCTCGAAGGCAGCGCGCTGAGCGAAGTAGATCTCGGCGCGGCTGTCGGAGTGCCGCCCCGGGTCCTCGCGCCGCCGCGCGATCCGCGCCAAGCAGGTCGCATCGTCGGCGACGCATTCGACAACGACCAGTCGCGCTCCGAATTTTCGAGCGAGGGCGACGGCTGCCGCGCGGTCGGCGCGGCGACGATAGGTCGCGTCAAGGATCGCCGTCCGCCCCGCCGCAAGCTCGGCAGCCGCTCCTTCAAGCAGGGCGGCGTACACGCGGGCGTTCATCGCCGGCGCGTACAGCCCATCGTCGAGCGCGTCATCGCGATGGGCTGTCGGCTCGAGACCGGCCAGCCGCTTGCGGGTCTCGTCCGCCTCAAACACGCGCGCGCCGAGAATGCGCCCAACCGCTTGCGCAAGGACGCTCTTGCCCACGCCCGTCAGGCCGCAGATCATGATCAAGCGCGGGGCGCGGTCGCCGCGCCCGACCCGCCGCGCCAGCGCA
This sequence comes from Dehalococcoidia bacterium, assembly GCA_025054935.1. Lineage (NCBI taxonomy): Bacteria > Bacillati > Chloroflexota > Dehalococcoidia > Dehalococcoidia bacterium. Next base: position 5,072 of record JANWZD010000027.1, read on the forward strand.
AAGAAGCGCGCCGCCTCGACGAGCGCCCAGCTGCGTTCCTCGTCGCCGACCTCCGGCTCGGCCGCGCGCAGCGCCGCTACCTTGCCGCGCACGCAGGCGCGATAGGCAACAAAAAAGTCGAGGACACCGGAAAGATCGTCCTCCGCTGCTCGTTCGAATTCGGCAACAAGCGCGCCGGCAAGGTCTGGCCGGCCGTGCGCTTCGAGGTCCATCGCCAGGAAGGCGAGATCGCCCGCTTGGTCGCCGAAACGGAAGCGTTGATTGAACTCGATGCAGTCGACCACGGCGATCTCGGGCAAGAGGTAGACATGTTCGCAGCGCAGGTCGCCGTGGCCATCGCGGACTTTGCCGGCAGCCCGCCGCGCCTCGAAGATCGCGTGCCGCTCGCGCAGCAGGGCCCGCCCCGTCGCGACGATCTCCTCGTAGGCTGCCGCCGAGAGCGCTGTCCCGACGAACGGCACAATTTGGCGAAAGTTCTCCTCGGCGTTGCCGCGAATGGCGGCGATCGAGCCGTAGCGGGCAGCGCCTCGGGCGGTCGCCGGCGCGGCATAGAAGGCGGCAAGGCGGCGCGCGATCGCGCGGATCTCCTCCTCGCCGACCTGCCGCTCAACGACCAGGTGGCGCAAGCAGCGCTCATCGGGCAGGCGGCGCATCTCGACAAGCCAGTCGACTAGCTGGCCCGTCCCGCCCAGTGCAATCACGCCGTCGCGCTCAACGACGGGGCGCACGCCAAGATAGACGTCCGGCGCGAGCCGCTGGTTGAGCCGAACTTCCCGGAGACACATCACGCGGCGGCGGGCGAGCGTGGAGTAGTCGAGAAAGCCGAAATTGACCGGCTTCTTCAGCTTATAGGCGCGGTCGCCGGCAAGGAAGACCACCGACGCATGGGTTTGCATCACCTTGACGGGCGGCGCCCCCGGATAGCAGGCCGGATCGGCAAGGGCGGCGATCAAGCGTTCCAATTCCATCAATTGAATCGTTGCGCACGCGTCTCGCTGATGTCATCCGCCATTCGGCACTCTTCCGCGGGCTGCGTGGCGCTTTCCGCGCGGTCCGCCTGCCCGTGGGTGACAGCAGAGC
>JANWZD010000028.1 GCA_025054935.1 Dehalococcoidia bacterium
TCGCCGAAGGCCTCGGCGAGCAGGGAGGGGAGGAGGCGGTCGAGCTCCTCCGCGGCGGCGGCCTGTGCCGCGCGCGCCGCGCGCGCCTTTTGCTGCAGGCGGTCGAACCAGAGCTGGGCGTCGAGCGGAGGGAGGGGGACTTGGATGCAGTCGAGCGCTTCCAGCCCCAATGTCCGGTTGCGGCCCGCCCCACCGGGCGATGCCTCACCCAGCGCCTGAAGCCCTTCCGATGTCAGGAACCAGGAGCAGCGGAACTCTGTGGTCGCGCGATCAGGATCCACGCGACGCGTGATGAAGCGATGCAATCCGAAGCGGCCATGGTCCGCCGGTTGCGCCACCGCCACTGCGCCTTCCCAGGCGAAGACGTTGCTGAACAGCAGGTCTCCCGCATGGACCTCGAAAAGCCGCTTCGTGCCGACCTCAGCTCCAGAGAGTGCGGGCTTGTGGAAGGTGCCCTTGGCCAAAGGATCGGATGCCGAGTTCCGGATATGCGGCATCGAGCTTGATGCCCACCGCGCGTCGCACGGGGGGCCACGTCGCCCATGCGACCGCGCGGGACATTGGCGGTGATGCGCTGGAAGGCGGCGGTAGCTGGCTTTGGCCTCGACGACGGCGAGCGGGAAGTCGCGCCGGCAGCGTAGCAGGAAGTCCACGCGTTTGGGCGGCTTGCGGACGAAGCCACGGCCGACCGGCACGATGCGGCCGTCGGTGATGGTTCGCTGTTCGGCGATGGAGTGCGGGGCGGTGTCCCAGCCGGCGGCCTGGAGGGCAGGCACGACGTGCCGACGACAGGTGTCGGCCTGCGTCTCCGTCATTCATTCGGCTCCCAAGGCGGCTTCGTCGGCTCTGGGTGGGTCATGACGAGACGGTCATACTATGCTCGAAGCGGCTCAAAATTCGAGATATTGGAGCGAAGGCTAGGGGGCGAATCCGTGGATTCAGCGGTTCCGAGCGACCGCCCGGGCGGTGGGATTACCGAAGCCAAGCCAGCCCATCGGCGGCAAAGCGGCGGAAAAACAAAACTCTGACCCTTGTAGACTAGATCGGCCAAGTCCGAAGGTACGGAGAGAACCGGGCCGAGAGAGACGCCTGTAAGCCCCTCGTTGCATCCGAGAAGTATCAACCCTGCCGAGCCACTCTCGGCCGAAGCTGCGCCTTAGGGCGGCGGCGACCCAGTCGGAGCGTGTTCGGGACTGCGGCTGCTGGAGCAGCAGTGGGAACCGAGGAACGAGGTTTCCCGGCAGGGTTTCGTGGGCGTTGGTCGGTTGCCTTCCCGCCGCATCTAAGCGGGCGTCGACGAGCTATCGGCGCTGCTCGTTCTTCCGCTTGGCGGCTGCCCGGGGCACGGTGACGAACCGGTGATACCGATAATGTCGAACCAGTCCGGCTTCATCTCGCCTCAGGCGCATATCGGTTTCTTTTCTGTAAACTCTACGGTTGAATGGAGATCGGCGTATCGGGGCCTGCATGCCGGTATGAATGCTGCGTCCGCGGACAAAATTGCTGTCCTCCTGCATAAGACCCGCGCGGCTTCGGAGGGCGTCGCGCAGCGTCTTCGTGGCGCCGACGCCCCGCCCTTCATCGGCCAATTGCCGCTTCACCCGGAAGAGCGTTCCGCGGCGGTCGAACGGCTTCGGTTGTTTCGAGACCCCTTCAGCGCCCTCTGCCAGCTGCTCAAGCACCAGCCGCCGCTTGCCCTGGCCCTGATCGCCGGCGAGGTCGCTGGCCAGGGGGACGATACCCTGGAAAATCATAGCGTCTTTCCTCACATCGCGCGGCTCCTCGGGCCGGCGAAGCAAGACCTGAGCAATGATGAGCGCGAACAGCTCGTGCGCGCGTTCCGAGATGCCGCGCTGCGTCTCGGGCTGACTGTGCAGCCGGAGCGCCGGCCTGGGGATCTGCAGTGGCGGGTGAACGAGCTCGTCCTGCAGGGAGGCGCGCGGCGCGCACACGCCCGGACGCTGGCTGAAGCCTTTCACCGCACTGAGCGCGCCATCGGCCTGCCCGACCCCGGCGACACTGCCGCGTGTGTGCGATTCTGTCGCGCCACGGCCGAACGTGTCCCGAACACGCCGCGGCTGCGGATGATCCTTGAGAACGACCAGACCGGCTGGCACGCAGCCCTCTATGCCCGCCTGCGCCGCGGCGATCCCGTGGGCGAATCGCGGATCGGACCGGAGCTGGCAAAGGAGCTGCAGGGGCTTGCCACGCAATCGGTCTCCGAGACCCGGAGACGGCCCGAACTCGTGCTGCGGGGCCTAGACCTCTGCATCCATGTGCCTCCTGGCGGACCGGTCACGATCCATGACGGTAGCCGGGAACTCATCGTGCCGGGTGGCGACTTCGTCGTGAGGACGCCCTGGCCCGACGCGATCCGTTGGCGGTGGGGCGAGACATCGTGGCAAACCATCGGCGATTGGCTTGGCGCAGCCGACATCTGCGCCGCGTTCGAGGCCGAGAGCGGCCGCTTCTTGAGGGCTGTGCGACCGGGCGAACGGCTTGAAGTATCGCCTGGCGGCATCGCTCTCCTGTCGCGCCGCGGCTTCAATGTGGACGGGCAGCCTGCAGACGTCATTCTCGGGGGCGTCCACATCGCCTGGGTCGCTGTCGAGCAGTCCCAAGCTATGCTCGACTTCCCGGGGGCGGGTACGGCGACCATCTCGCCTCGTCCGGAGCGGCGCATCTTGCTCGGGCCGCAGGTTGCCCGGGATGCCAAGGGCGTTGTGCTGCTTGGCGCCACAGCCGTGGCCGCCATCAGCGTGCCCGGCGAGGCCGGCGCGCGGCTCGGCGCGCAACTCTGGCTCCGTCACCCGGCCCTCCCGCGGGAGGGCAAGCGGCTGGACGTCACGCTTGACGACGGCGGCCTGGCGCAGGTTCCGGTGGGCAAGCTGCTCCCGCAGTCCGGTCCCGTCGGGCGTCTTCAGGCCGCGCTTACCCTACCGCGCGAAGAACGTGCGCTCGTCGCCGCATCCGCTTTGTACTGGCCAGGCCTCGAGCGCTTCGATGGGCGTCGCTTCCACGGCCCCGCACCGACGAACCTGCTGGAGGCTGGCTGCCGCGGCATCCACCTATCGCCGGAGGGGATCAGCATCGCGGGCGATGGGGACAGGCCCGAAGCCCTGATCGCGCTCGACACAGCTACGCTGCGCTTCACCGCACCTGGCGTCTACGCCGCGCTGGAGCCTCCCGGTGTCCCGCCCGAGTCCGCCACCCCGCTTCCAGCCGGGACGACGATCACGCTTGGCGGCAACCTGGCCTGGACCCTCAGGGTCGCCTGCGACAATCCGAACGCCGTTCTGGAGGTGGGACAGCACACGGACGCCCAGGCATTCGCAAGGACCAGCATCCGCCGCATCAGCTTCGGCTCTCTCCTCCGAGCCCTCGACGAGGGGGACGGCGAGGTGCGGGTGCGCTATCTCGGCCCGGCCGATCCGCCGCTCACGGTCTGCAGGCTGGCGCGCGCCGAGACGCCTGCGCGCTTCGAGATCGGGCTTCGTTCGGACTTCTTCGAGCTGGAGCTCGCGATGAAGAAGCCTGTTGCCTCCCTGCGCCTGGAGTGCTCCGAGTTGCTGAGCGGGCGCACCGAGATGCTCGAGGTCGCTCTGGACGCTCAACCTGACGCAGCCGCCGTGACGCCAAACGAGAGGGCCGCGACGTTGGTCCGATGCGACCCGTCCAACGGGCAGGCAGCCTATCGGCTAAGAGTGCCATTTGCCGACTTGGGAGACGGGGTTTGGCTTCTGGAACCCTACTGCCGCGCGGAGGGGATGCCCGGCCACCGACCGCTCCGGTCCGCAGTAGATGAACGCTATGCCTTTGCATTCCTGAACCGCGGAGGCGTTCGGGAGGACCGTCTGGATACGATCGCCATTCCGGATCCCGAATCTGCCTTCCGCCGCGCCGCGCGCGCCCTCGCGATTTCCCTGGCGGACGAGGTCGCAGAGGCAGCTGAACCGATCGAGGCGTTGTACAGAGCGGCGGGTGAACGTCTGCTCGAGGAGGCGCCGCACCGTGCGGCTGCGGCATTCGCCGACGATCTCGCGGGAATCGAAGCTGCTGGCGTGGCGCCGGGGACGCTGCCTCGCGCCGCGCCTTGGCAGATCTCGTTGCGAGCTTTCTCCCTGCCAGCATCCGCCTACGACCCTCATGCCGACGACAAGCCCGAACTTGCCGCCTTCGGTGGATTGGCCGTTCTGGGCCACACACCTACCCTGAAGGCGGTTTTCGCCAGCAGCCGCTTTGACGCCCTGTTCGCATCAGGCTTCGAGAACTTTTCCCTTGCGAACCGAGTTCAAGCGATCGACCTCACCGACTTCAGCTTTGCTCGGCTCAAGCAAGCTTTTGCGTCTTGCAGCCACGCCTGTGGGGGAGATCCGCCAACACTTCTGGGCCCTGATTTCTTCGCGCACGCCGCGAAACGAACCCTGGTCAACCTCGCCGAGGCGCGCGCCAACCCTTCGAACGGCAACCGCCTCGGTGAAGCGCTGTATGTCGCAGCGTGCGGACGTACAGCAGCCTCGATGCTTCTTAAAGAGGCGCGTCGTCTAGCGAAGGACGTAGACGGCTTCAGGCAGCCCTTTCCCTGGCTTCCCGGAGGCAGCGACGCGGACGACGAAGAGATGCCGCGGGATCTGCCTCCCTTTCTTTCCGCTCTCGCCCTCGCGGCGCGGCTCGAAGTCAGACGCCCAGGTTCTTTGCGCGCCATCTGCGACAAGATTGCGGCAGCCGTGGCCAGCGCTGAAGGTACCAGCATGCCGCCCGAAGCCGGAATCGGCATTTGCACGCGCGTCGGCTATCCGCTTTTCGCGGCCCACCTGCTCTTCTGGGAAGTCCTGCTCCGCTCGAGAGAAGAATGACCGACGCGAATCCCCTGCAGTTCTGCGAGCGCCTGCGCGAGACGATCGTGCGGTATCTTGCGACAACCGTTGGCGTCTCGGACGACTACCCCAAGCTCGCGCAGCGCATCCGCTCCGAGCTGGAGCGCAATGCAACGCTCGTGAAGGGGCCTTACCTGGAGACCCTGCCCGATTTCGAGAAGGGCCGGACGATCGCCGACCTCTGCGCGGCGGACGTCCTGCACCGGGACTGGGCGGTGCTGCGCGCGCGCGGGCACGGCGCGCATCTCTGGACGCGTCCGCTCCACGGCCACCAGGACCGCGCGCTGTCGCTCGCGCGGACGGGCGAAAACTACCTCGTGGCCACCGGCACCGGCTCCGGCAAGACCGAAGCCTTCCTCTACCCGCTCATCGACCGCATCCTGCGCGACCCGGAGCGCGACCGGCCGGGTGTGCGGGCGGTCATCATCTATCCCTTGAACGCCCTCGCGAACGACCAGCTCTACTTCCGCCTTGCCCCGCTGCTGCTCCGCGACCTCGGCGACCCCGGGATCACCTTCGGCCGCTTCACCTCCGCGGTCGGCGCTGCGGCCGATCGGCGCGAGGTCGAGGACGAGCTGCGACGGAACGAGCTGCTCATGGAGGCCCTGGGCCGGCCCGCGGCGATCCCGGCGAGCTGGCTGCTGTCCCGTCAGGAGATGCTTGAGAGGCCGCCGCACATCCTCATCACCAACTACGCGATGCTCGAGCATATCCTGCTCCTGCCCCGCAACGCGCCGCTTTTCGCCCGAGCGCGTCTCCAGACCTTGGTCCTCGACGAGGTGCATACCTACACCGGTGCGCAGGCGATCGAGGTCGCGTTCCTCCTGCGCAAGCTGAAGAATCACCTTGGCCTCGAGCCGGGTCAGCTGAACTGCGTCGGAACGAGCGCAAGTCTCCCTCCCGGCGAGCGGGCAGAGAGCCAGATCCTCGCGTTCGCCTCGGATCTGTTCGGCGAGCGGTTCGGTCATGTCATTCGCGGGCGCCGGCTGCAGCACCCGGCTCTAGCCGCGCCCGGCCCTGAGTGGTCCCTGCCTGCCGAGGCATGGGCCCGCCTCGGGGCGGCGCTTCGGGATGAGGCGAACCCCGCGGACCTCGCACCACGCGCGTGGAACG
>JANWZD010000029.1 GCA_025054935.1 Dehalococcoidia bacterium
AGGCGCATCGGCCACCTCTACCCCAAGGTGGAGGTGACGGCGGCGATGGTGCAGGAGAGGCCGGACCTTGCGCCCTATCTCGGGAGGTCCCTGACGGTGATCGCCTGGCTCTGGGCGCGCACGGTGAGGAGCCCGAACCCGGCCTTCGCGCAGGTGGAGGTGCCGCTCGCCTCCACCTTCCTGCTCTCCAGCAAGGCGGGCAAGGAGGCCTGGGTGGAGCCGGTGATCGAGCAGGGCGGCTACCGGTTTGCGGTGAAGGTGAGCAGGCCCGCGAACCTCGAGGCGGTGAAGGCCGGCACCAAGCTGGCGCGGGGGGCGAATTTCCGCTGCGTGATGTCGGGGGCGCCGATCAGCGGCGACTACATCAAGGCGGAGGGCCGGGCCGGGCGGATGGGCGCGCGGCTGATGGCCATCGTGGCCGAGGGCGAGCGCGGGCGGGTCTATCTGTCGCCGACGCCGGAACAGGAGGCGGCGGCCCGGCAGGCGCGGCCGGAGTGGAAGCCGGAGACGCCGCTGCCCAATGATCCGCGCGCCTTTTGGACGGTGCCCTACGGCCTGACGACCTTCGGCGATCTGTTCACCGACCGGCAGTTGGTGGCGCTGACGACCTTCTCCGATCTGGTGGGGGAGGCGATGGCGCGCATCCGCGCCGACGCCTTGGCCGCCGGCCTGCCCGACGACCCCACGCCGCTGCGGGAGGGCGGGGCGGGGGCGATGGCTTACGCCGAGGCGGTAGCGACGTACTTGGGTATGATTATCAGCAAGACGGCTGATTCAAATAATTCTCTTTGCCCTTGGGAGCCCGTTGCCCAGTGCACAAGGCAGCTTTTTGGGCGTCAGGCAATTCCCATGCTCTGGGACTTTGCTGAGGCAAACCCATTGCACGACAGCTCAGGTGGATTTCTTACTAACATTAACGTAAGCCTTAAGCCTGTGGAAATTCTTGGGCGATTGGGCGAAAAAGGGGGACATTCCGTCCAAGCCGACTCGGCAACACAGAAAATCTCTCTCAACAAGATTGTCGCGACCGATCCTCCCTACTACGATAACATCGGCTATGCTGATCTTTCTGATTTCTTTTATGTTTGGCTGCGGGCGTCGCTCCTTCATTTGTATCCCGATATTTTTTCTACCGTATCGGTGCCGAAGGCAGAAGAGCTCGTTGCAACACCGTATCGGCATGGCGGAAAAGAGCGCGCGGAGAATTTTTTTCTAGAAGGCATGACCAATGCCATGCGTAAAATTGCCGAACTAACGCACTCATCTTTTCCAGTGACGATTTATTATGCGTTCAAGCAGTTAGAGACTGAGACCGTAAGGGGTACTGCGAGTACGGGATGGGAAACGTTTCTTGACGCGATGATCCACGCAGGCTTTACGATTTCAGGTACTTGGCCCATTCGATCTGAGATGACAGCCGCGCTGAAGGCGCTCTCGAATTCGCTCGCCTCCAGCATCGTCCTGGTCTGCCGCCCCCGCCCGGCCGATGCCCCCACCGCCACCCGCCGCGAGTTCCTCGCCGCCCTCAAGGCCGAACTCCCCGCCGCGCTGCGTAACCTACAGAAGGGCAACATCGCCCCGGTGGACCTCGCCCAGGCCGCCATCGGCCCCGGCATGGCGGTCTTCACCCGCTACGCCCGCGTGCTGGACGCAGAGGGCCGCCCCCTCTCGGTGCGGGAGGCGCTGGCCCTGATCAACGCCACCCTCGACGAGGTGCTGGCCGAACAGGAAGGCGATATCGACGCCGACAGCCGCTGGGCGGTCGCCTGGTTCGACCAGCACGGCTTCGCCGAGGGCGACTACGGCCTGGCCGAGGTGCTGAGCAAGGCCAAGAACACCTCCGTCGCCGGGCTTGCGGACGCCGGCATCGTCGAAAGCCGCCGCGGCAAGGTGCGCCTGCTGCGCCCCGCCGAACTGCCCGCGGGCTGGGACCCCGCTACCGACCCGCGCCTTTCGGCCTGGGAGGTGGTGCACCAGCTCATCCGCGCCCTCGAAGCCGGCGGCGAGGCGGCGGCGGCCGCGCTCGTCGCCAAGCTCGGCGCCCGGGCCGAGGTGGCGCGCGAACTCGCCTACCGCCTCTACGTCATCGCCGACCGCAAGAAGCGCCCCGCCGAGGCGCTCTCCTACAACGCTCTGGTGCAGAGCTGGCCGGAGATCAGCCGCCTCGCGCGGGAAGCCGCGCCCGCGGCCGACCTGTTCGCAACGGCCGGGGGGTGAGGGGTGGAGACGGTCAAGCGCATCGTCTGCCTCGCCAACTCCCGGAATCTCGGGGGGCGCTGCATCGCCGGCCGCGACTGGACAGGAGGCGAGGCCGGCGCTTGGATCAGGCCGGTCAGTGCCCGCCCGCACGAAGAGGTTGCTGACGAGGAGCGGCACGATCGCGCAGCAGCCGCCGCGCCGCATCTTCGCTGGCGGCTGCCTGCCGTGCAGCGAGGACACGCCCCACCCGCGCCACCGCCGGCTGGTCGCCGAGCATCTCGAGCAGCAATGGGCCGACGTCGGCGGGAAGCACCTGACCTGGGGATCGCCCGAGCATGGCCCTGACCAACCAGGAGCGCGTCGGCAAGGGCATGGAGCTGCTCCGTGCCGGCCTCGCACCCTTCGTGGAGCGCGAGATCCACAACGCCGTGGAGGTTGGCAGCGTGCGGATGGATGCCGTTCGGCGCTTCGCGGAAGACCCCATTCTCGGGCAGAAGCCGATCGCGCAGTGGGACGCTGCCGGCCTGCTCAAGCTGATGTGGGAGACGTGGAACGACGTGTTCGGCCGCACCCTCGGCCGCGCCGAACGCTCGTTGGTGCAGGAGCTGCGCGACTGGCGCAACAAATGGGCGCACCAGGAGCCGTTCTCGAGCGACGACACCGACCGCGCGCTCGACTCGATGAACCGGCTGCTCGCCGCCGTCTCCGCCCCGCAGGCGGACGAGGTCAACCGCATGAAGATGGAACTCCGCCGCCTGGTGTTCGAGGAACAGGCGCGCGGTGAACGGCGCAAGCTCGGCGGGTCGCTGGTCGAGCCGGCGGCGGCCGCCAACCTGCGGCCCTGGCGGGAGGTGGTGACGCCGCATGAGGATGTGCGCACGGGCCGCTTCCAGCAGGCCGAGTTCGCCGCCGATCTCTGGCAGGTGCACTTGGGCGAAGGCAGCGACGAATATCGCAAGCCCACCGAGTTCTTCCGCCGCACCTTCCTCACCGAGAGCCTCCGGCGGCTGCTGGTCGGCGCCGTGCGGCGGCTCGCCGGCGAGGGTGGCGACCCGGTGGTGCAGCTGCAGACCAATTTCGGTGGCGGGAAGACGCACTCGATGCTGGCGCTCTACCACTTGTTCGGCGGCACGCCGCCGGGCGAGCTCGCCGGCATCGATGCGGTGCTTGCCGAGGCGAATGTGAGGACGGTGCCGAAGGCGAACCGCGTCGTCCTGGTCGGCAACAAGATCTCCCCCGGCAACCCCGTGACCAAGCCGGACGGAACGGTGGTGCGCACGCTCTGGGGCGAACTCGCCTGGCAGCTTGGGGGGAAGAAGGCCTTCGCACGGATCGCCCAGGACGATGAGCGCGCGACCAGCCCCGGCGACGTGCTCCGCGAACTGTTCAACGAGTATGGCCCGTGCCTGATCCTGGTGGATGAGTGGGTCGCCTATGCACGGCAGTTGCATGACCACTCCGACCTGCCGGGCGGCAGTTTCGAGACTCAGTTCAGCTTCGCCCAGGCGCTGACGGAATCCGCGAAGCTGGCGAAGAACTGCCTGCTCGTGGTGTCGCTGCCGGCATCGGACACGGCGGGTTCGCCGCACACCCAGGCCGATGATGTCGAGGTGGGCGGGCTCCGCGGGCGCGAAGCGCTCGACCGGCTGCGGAATGTGGTGGGCCGGCTCGAATCCTCCTGGCGGCCTGCCTCTGCCGAGGAAGGCTTCGAGATCGTTCGGCGGCGGCTCTTCGACCCGATGCCGCCGGAGATGTTCAAGCATCGCGACGTGACCGCGCGTGCCTTCGCCGAGCTCTATCGGGTGCAGGCAGCCGAGTTCCCGCCCGAGTGCCGCGACAGCGACTATGAGAAGCGGATCCAGGCGGCCTATCCGATACACCCGGAGATCTTCGACCGGCTCTACACGGACTGGTCGGCGCTGCTGAAGTTCCAGCGCACGCGCGGCGTGCTGCGGCTGATGGCGGCCGTGATCCACAGCCTGTGGGAGAAGGGCGATCGTAGCCCGCTCATCCTTCCGTGCACCATTCCGATCGACGATCCCCGCGTGCAGTTCGAGCTGACGCGGTATCTGTCGGACAACTGGGTTCCGATCATCGAGAAGGATGTGGATGGGCCCAACTCGCTGCCACTTCGGATTGATGCGGAGGTGCCCAATCTCGGCAAGCTGTCCGCCACGCGTCGCGTTGCCCGGACTATCTATCTCGGTTCGGCCCCGACCACGGCCGCCGCGCATCGCGGCCTCGAAGATCGGCGGGTGAAGCTCGGCTGCGTGATGCCGGGCGAGGCGCCCGCCGTATTCGGCGACGCGCTGCGGCGCCTCGCCGCGCAGGCGACCTATCTCTATCAGGACGGGCCGCGCGCGTGGTATGCGACCCAGCCTACGGTCACGAAGCTCGCCGAGGACCGGGCCGAGCAGTTGAAGCGCGAGCCGGACAAGGTGGCGGAGGAGCTGGAGAAGCGCCTGCGCAGCGACCTCAGGCAGAAGGGCGACTTCTCCCGCATACATCCCTTGCCCCGGTCAGGGGGCGATGTACCCGATGACCTGGATGCGCGCCTCGTGGTGCTGTCGGCCGAGCATCCCTACAGCAAGGGGCCGGAGAACGCTGCCGAAACCGCGGCGAAGGCGATCCTCGCATCGCGCGGGAACGCCCCACGGCTCTACCAGAACACGCTCGTGTTCCTCGCGCCCGACAAGGTCCGGCTGCAGGATCTGGATGAGGCGATCCGCAAGTATCTGGCGTGGTCGCAGATCGTCGCCGAGGCGGACCAGCTGAACTTGGATCCTCAGCAGCGTCGACAGGCCGAGACGCAGCAGAGGGCTGCGGACGGCGCGGTGACGGCGAGGTTGCCAGAGACCTACCAATGGCTGCTTGTCCCGCAACAGCTCACTCCGCAGGCGCAAATCACCTGGCAGGCTGTGCGACTGAGTGGAAGCGATCCGCTTGCCGTCCGGGCGAGCAAGCGGCTGCGAGCGGAGGAGCTCATCGTGCTCAACATGGCCGCGACGATCCTGCGCAAGCACCTCGACGAGATTCCTCTCTGGCGCGGCGACCATGTTGCCATCCGCCAGCTCGCAGATGACTTCGGTCGGTACCTCTACCTGCCGCGTTTGTCCGGACCGGATGTCCTTGTTCAGGCCATACGCCAGGGCGTCGAACTTTTGACCTGGAGAGTGGAGAGCTTCGCTTTTGCCGAGAGCTTCGACGAGGCCGGCGGCCGCTATCGGGGCCTCCGCGGCGGCCAGTCCGTGGTGATCACCCCGGAGAGTTCTGGTCTGATCGTCAAGCCATCGGTTGCCGGCGCGCAGATCGACTCAGAGACCCCGCCAACCCATCAGCCGGTGCCGGGGCCGCCGGGACCAGTCGTCACGCCGCGCGAGCCTCTGCCGTTAGGGCAAGACCCTGGGTCGCCTCCGGCTGCCCTGCCTCCCCTGCGTCGCTTTTACGGCTCGGTCCGGCTCGACCCTTCCCGCGTCGGTCGGGATGCTGCGCGGATTGCGGATGAGGTGATTTCGCATCTGGTGGCGCAGATGGGTTCCGAGGTGACCGTAACCCTCGAAATCGTTGCCAAGCTCCCCGGTGGCGCGACAGAGCAATTGATTCGCACAGTGACGGAGAACGCGCGAACCCTGAAGTTTGACAGCCAAGGCTTTGAGACCGAGTGATGGGCGCTCCTGCTTGATCACAGACTTTCGAGCCGCCACCCAAACGGAGGTCGA
>JANWZD010000030.1 GCA_025054935.1 Dehalococcoidia bacterium
CTCTCCTCCCAAATGCCGCGTTCGAGATCGAGCATGAAGCCGACGACGGACCGGTCCTTCCGGCGGAGCCAGCCGAAATTCACCCGCCAGAGGGTCGTGTTCGGGCCGTAGGTGAGCTCGGCAAGGGGCTGCCGGTCGCTGCTCGTCACCGTTGCGTCGCGCCGCAGAGGCCCGCTCGTGCCCTCAGCAAAGGCGAAGAACGTCCGCAGTTCATAGCCGAGCCGCTGGCGCTCTTCTTCGTCGGAGTTTATTCGGTCGACGCGGCGGGTCGCGACGTTCGTCATCCGCAGGAGATTGGGCCGATACTGCGAGTTCTCGGCGTCGAGCGTCGCCCCGCAGTGGCGGCAGACATCGGCATCGACCGCCGTGCCGAAGTGGCCGTAGCCGCAGCGGTTGCACAGCTTCGCTGTTTGGGTCACGGTGTCGCCGTCGCGCCGCTCTAGGATCACCTTGGTGACGCGGTAGCGGCTGCCCTCGTGGTAGATGATGCTCTGCGGCCCGAACTCGGAGATGGCAAGGAAGCGCGGCCGGGAGAGGAACTCGTCGCGGCCGGATCGGCGCAGGCGGCCGGGCAGGTAGGCAGCGAGCGGCAGGCGCGGGAAGTTGTAGCCCGGCAGGAACCCTTCGCTCGCGAAGTAGCGGTAGCTGTAGAAGTCGCTTTGGAAGTCCCCCGTTTTGAGGAGCAGGTCCCGCTGTGACTCCGCCTCCTCGCGCAGCTTTTTTGCGCGCTCGCGCTCGTCGGTGCGCCGCGAGGCGTCCATCACGATCGCGTTTTGGCGCTCCTGCTGAGCGACGGCCGCGAGGTACAACTGCCGCCAGCGGTCGGCGGCCTCATCGAAGCGGCGCGCCGCCGTCTGGATGACGCTCTCGACCCAGTCGGGCGTGTACCACGGCGCCTCCGCAAGATCGGCGGCCATCGGCTCGAGGATGCGCCTTGCGCGGGCGAGCGCCCGCTCGCGCGCGTCGTCACGGTCGAGGTAATGCCAGACGCTCGCTTTGAGCGGCAGGTTCGGCAGACTCAGGTCGAGCACGTCGGCAACCGACGAGCCGAGGTCCTGGCCGGTCTCGGCGAGCCAGACCGCTTGGATGTGCGCCCGCACGAGGTCTTCGTTTGCGAGGTCGAGGCGCGGCGGCGTCACCTGCCCGCTCACCATGCGCTCGGCGCGGCGGAAGTAATACTGGTCGTGGGGGCTGTAGGAGCTGCAGTAGGTGACGACGAGCGCGGGCTGGCCGCTGCGTCCGGCCCGTCCGCTGCGCTGCGCATAGTTCGCCGGCGTCGGCGGGACGTTGCGGAGGTGGACGGCGTTAAGGTCGGCGATATCGATGCCGAGCTCCATCGTCGGCGAGCAGTAGAGGACGGGAAGCGTGCCTTCCCGGAACCGTTTCTCCCGCTCCTGCCGCGCGTCGCTCGGCACTTGGGCGGTGTGCTCGCGCGCTTCCATCCCGACAAGCAGCGCCGCCGCGGTGGCGTAGAAGTCGCGGAAAAACTGGTTGGCAGCGCGTGGGGTTCTCGGCGGAGCCGCAAGCCGGGTCGGGTCGGGCGCGGGGGGCGTGCCGTCGCCGGCGAGCCAGACGAGGGCGCTCGCGTGCAGCCGGTAGCAACGCTCGAGATTCGGAATCGGCTCGAGGTAGCCGCCGCGCGCGAGCGCCTCGAAGAGGTCCTGCGCCAGCCGCTCGAACTCGCGCTCGGGGATGGCAGGCCCCGGTGTCCCGTCGCCGCTCCACGTCGAGCCGCGGCGCAGATACCGTCCAAGCAGAGACCGCGCCGTCACTGGACGCTGGCCGACGTCGTCCCGGAGCTTGGGGTCCTTCGGCCCGACGCGCACGACCGGCGCGCTTTCCATTGGCTCCCTCTGCTCGAGCGCCCACGGCTCGCGCAGATGCTGGTAGCTGCGGTCGCGGATTGCGCTCTGATGGTCCGGGTCGAGCGCTTCTACCTTGATCGCGAGTTCGCGGCGGAAGTGGTCGAGCACAACCCGGCAGACACGCTCGCGCACGGCCGGCGCGGCGTTGGCGAGCACGGGATGGCGGCCGGTCCAGATGTCCTCGCTGCGGCAGAACTCGGCGAGCATCGGGTAGTCGATACGGAGGAGCCCGACCTGTTCAAGGTTCGGCGCGTTGATGCGCCAGCCGCGCCGCAGGTCGCGGTAGAGCCGGTAGGCGATGACGCTCCGGAGCGCCTCGTCGGCGTTGCGCCGGCCGAGGAATTGAGCGTCTGGATTGGAGGCGTACTCCTCGAACGGCAGACGAAGCTGCTCGATCACTTTTGACGCCACGGTGTCGTGCGTGAGGCCGTCGGGACCGGCGGCGCAGATCGCGGCGTAGAGCGCGGCGCGCAGCAGCCCGACTTGGACGAAGTCGTTGAAATGCCCGGCCTGCAGCGAGGCGTCCTGCCGGTTGTCGGTGAAGGAGAGCAGCTTGCGGGCGCTTGGGGGCAGCTGTGCGTCCTCCTTGAGCGCCGAGACCAGCGCGAGCGAAAGGATCGTGGTCGCAGTGCTGCGGCCTTCGGTTGCAAGCTCCGCGAGTTTGATAAAGTCGCGCTCGCGCGAGTTGGCATACGAGACACGGCAGCGGAGACAGAGACGGAAGGGAGCAGACATGAACCACGCTGGGGTTCCTCCCTCCGCTTCCGCGACGATCCGACCCGCCGGGGTCACGGAGAGGCGCTGGGGCACGGCGCCACGGTAGGTTTGCCGAACTCGCGGGGACCCACTGCCGTCCGTCTCGATCCATTCCTCGGGCAGGCTGTCGGTGTCGACGGCGAGTTCGTTGTCCGGGTCGACGGCAAGGTAGCCGGCGTCGTCGTCGCGGTCCTCAAGGTCGCGCGGGACGAGTTCGCCGCTCGCTGTCCGCTGGACGACGTAGTATTCCTGCCCGCACTCGCGGCAGAAGGCGAGCGGCAGGAGGACTCGCGAGCGGTCGCCGGGCACATAGACCTGCCCCTCAGCAGTGAGGTAGCGGGTCGGCGGTGCTTCGGGGGTGGCGTAGAGGGTGTCGCCGCGGCTGATGAACTGATGGAGGCGGAAGGCGAAAAATCGGTTCCCGTTCACCGGGTTCACAGCACGGTAGCCGGCGAGGAGGATCTCCTTCAGCCGCTGCTCGCACCGTTTGGGGTCGACAGCGGTGATCGAAGCGAGTTCGCTCGCTGCTTCGCGGATGGTCCGCGGCGCGCGGCGCTCCAGCCGTCCGTCGGGGTCGGTCTGAAGGCCGAACGCTTCCTCGGTCCATGCTGCGAGCGGATGGACCGCGAGTTCGTCGAAGGTCTCAGGAAAGGGACGGTTGTCCTCAAGAGCGCGGCGGAGCTCCTCCGGCGTGACATCCGACGCTGGACGGCTGGCCGCGCGGCGAAGCGTTTCGGTGATGACATGCTCCGGCCGAACCGGCAGCCCGAACAAGCGGCTGGCGGTCTCGGCGACCTCGCGCTGCCGCTCCTCGCGCGTCCCCGCGCCGGCGATGGTGGCGCTGGTGCCGATGCAGCGCATGGTCGGCGCGCCGCAGCGCTCGCGCACCCGCCGCGCCAGCATCGCGACATCGGCGCCCTGCCGTCCGCGATAGGTGTGCAGCTCGTCGAGGACGAGGAACTCCAGCCCTTGGGCCGCCTCGACCAGCCGGCGCTCGGCCGGGCGAGTGAGGAGGAGTTCGAGCATCACGAAGTTGGTGAGCAGAATGTCGGGCGGCTGGGCGAGGATGTGCTCTCGCTCTTCGCTGTTCTCTTGGCCGGTATAGCGGGCGAACCGAACCCGGCCGCATCCTTGGGGATAGCCGGCTTCAAGGAATTTGCGCAGCTCCTCTAGCTGGCTGTTGGCGAGGGCGTTCATCGGGTAGACGACGATCGCTTTGATCCCGGCGCCTGGTCCGGCCTTGAGGATGGCGTCGACGATGGGAATGAAGTAGGCAAGGCTCTTGCCGGATCCGGTGCCGGTCGTCAGGACGTAGCTTTCTCCGGTCGCGGCGGTCCGAATGGCATCCTCCTGATGGCGATGCAGAACAATCGGCATGCCGGGCGACTGCTCCGACTTGCCGCGACGGAAGATGCGGCCGCATTCCGGGTGAAGCACTCCCTCGGCGACGAGGTCCTCGACCGAGGGTCCTGTCTCGAAGGAGGGGTTGAGCTGGACAAGCGGGTCGGGCCAGAGCCGCCCGCTGTCGAGCAGACGGTCGACGAAGTCGCGGAGCCGTTGGTCGCGAATGGAGAAGAAGCTGGAGACATAGTCGCGATACTGGCCGATCAGCCGGTCTCGCAAGGCAAAGACGTCCATCGCAATCTCCAACTGGACAGTGTTGAGACGATTGCTCAGCGCACTGTACCAAGAACTGAACGTGTTAGGCCAAGATGGCAGGCAGAGGGAACGGTCGGAGGGGGTCACACTCCTGCTCGCCTTTTGACCGGGCAGCCGCGAGCGCAGCGGCCGCCCGGCGCGCGCAGGCTCAGGCGGCCAGGCGGTTCGCGACGGCGCGCACGTGCTTGCAGTTGCCGCGGATG
>JANWZD010000031.1 GCA_025054935.1 Dehalococcoidia bacterium
AATCTGGCGGCAGATACCGCACGGTTCACCCCCACGTGCGTGGGGACAACTTATAACCACCCTGCGCAGCATGTCAATAGTACGGTTCACCCCCACGTGCGTGGGGACAACACTAGGGAATGGGAGAACGCCGACGACGGACCACTAGCGATAGCCCCTCGAAGTCTTCGACCGTACGCGACGGCTCGCCAAAAAGCCGCATCGCAAATCCCTGCTCCGTCGGCGCAGAGTAGATCAACAGAGCTGAGGCTCCTTCGCATTTCGCGCAGACCTGCTCCCACAGCTTCTCCCGCACCAGCGCCGAGACATTCCCAATAAATACCCCCGCGCGCGGCTCAAGCAGCCACCGCGTCAGTTCACCCCGCAGGCTCGGCGATGCCCGTTCCAGCACCAGCACGATCATCCCAGTTCACTCCTCCCGCGACCACGCCCCCTTCCCCATCCCATAAGCCGCCCGGCAGCGCCGGGTCGTCGCTGTCCAGCGCCGCCTCCTCTTCGGCCTCTCCTCCAAGCAGCCGCTCAATATCCAGCACCACCCGCTCCAGCAAGCGCGTCTCGCGAAACCGATCACGTAGCCGAATGCGCACGCGACGCTCGAGGTCTTCTGTCCCCTCCGCCGTCACCCGGAACGCCACCGGAATGGCGATCTCCGCCTTGTACAGGTCGGCAATGTCATAGACAAAGGACAGCATCTTCCCGGTGTGAATGAACCCCAGCGCCGGAGAGTACCCTAACGACACAATCGCCGCATGGCAGATCCCATACAAGGCGCTGTTCGCCGCCGAGATCGCGCGATTGATCGGGTCAGCCGCCGTCCAGCGCTGCCGCCGGTAGTGCCGCCCTTCCCACGGCACCCCCGTTTCCGCGCTCGCTTTCGCATACGCCTCCCGGACGCGTCGGCCTTCCCGGCCTCGGATCTGCTGCAAACTGAGCGCCGGGTCGATAGGCTCCCCAAAGCGCAGTTCGTACATCTTCCGGATGACCGCCAACCGCTGCGCCGGGTCCGACACCAGCGCCGCCTGCCGAATCAGCCGCGCCGCCGAGCGCGTCTCGCCGAGCCCAAGCGCATACATCCGCACCCCCTCCTCCCCAGTCCACAGCACAAGGCAGCCATTTTCCGCGAGCGTCCGGATCGCCGCGTGCGTAATCGTCGTCCCCGGCCCCAGCATCAGCAGCGTCAGCCCGGCGCAGGGGATCGCGGTCGAGCCGGACGCCGTCAGCGCGGCAATCGATTTCGCCTCTTGCTCGATGACACAGTGCTCGAGGTAGAGAAAGCTCAGACTGTCCCGCAGCTTCGGCAAGAGATGCAGATCCTCCGGCATCGCTCACTCCAGTGGTGCGATCGAAAGCAGGCCCATCCCATACGCTTTGCCCGGCCCAATGCCGGCACCAATCGCGTTCCGAAACGCCGAAGGGTCGGTCACCCGAAGCACTCCCTCATACAGCACCGAGGCCAGCGTCAGCCGACGCATCTCACCCGCCCCTCCCGGCCGCCACCCCCGCACTACCGGCTCGGGCCGAGCATCGACCGCGAGAACAGGAGCCGCAGCGCTCTCAGCCGACGCCCGCACTGTTTCGATCGCAAAGCCAGCCTCTTGCGCCTTGCTGGCAATCCATCGCAGCCGCCCTTCATCCCCCCGCACCGGCACGCGCCGGCCGTTGCGCCGCGCCCCGTCCGGTCCGCTCTTGGTATCGATCTTCCGCGTTGCGTTGGCGCGCAGCCGAAACCGGAACCGCATGCCGACGCCAATCCGGTCGAGGACGGCGCCGAGATCGCTGAGCGCCGGGTTGCCCGCAACCGGCAGCAGCCATCCCTCAGGAAGCCGCGTCCAGTCCGGCATCACGAGCGACTGGGCAAGAAGCGTGAGCGGCCGACCCGCCGCCGCCGGCTCAATCCGGTAGAGCAAGCCCGCCCCGGCCCGGCCGCCGATATCGTCGGCAAAGGCCGAAAGTAAGCGGCGATGCATCGCCTGACAGTCGGCGAGGTCCTGCTGGACCAGCCGCGAGCGCGGGTTCAGCCACAACCGTGAAAGGATCATCACGCTCCTCCTTCTTCCAGCAGCCACGACCGAACCGAGCGCGTAGCGAAGCGCCGCGCCGCGAAGTCGACCGGGACATCAGGCCGCGGCTCGCTGCTCGGCCCCGGCAGCGCATCGATCACGACCCGCTGCCGGCCCGGCGGGCGGTCGTGGCGCGCCAGCACCTCTTCCAGCGTCCCGGGCTGCAGGCCGGGCCCAGACGGCGGTTCGTCCGGCAGGCGCACCGGCTTGCCGGGAACAAAGCTTTTGCGCCCGAGAAAGAGCGGCCACACTGGCCGGCGCAAGGCATCATCCAGCCGACGCAGCAGCGCTTCCTCTCCTTCAAGCCCAACCAGAAAGCTCGCGTCGGCGAGGTAGTAGCGCCGCGAGAGGACATCGCGTTTGCCCCGGCCATCCGCTTCGGCAACGTCCTTGGCAGTGTGAAAGTCCATCTCGAGCCGCCCCGGGCGGTCGATGCGCACCCCCATGCGCAGCGCGGCCAGCTCCGCCAGCCGGGGAAAGCCGTCGTTCGGACGCTCGGCGCGCGGCTTGCCTAAGGCGGCGCAGAGCAGTCCAATCACTCCGCTCTTCGATGGTTCGCGGCGTGTATCGCGGACGACGAAGCGGCTGTCGACCCCCCACGCCTGCATCGGCCCTTCGAGGCGAAGCAGAAGGACAGTCATGGCAGCGCATCCTCCACCGTCTGGCGGATCAGTTCCGCCACCGGCTCAACGTGGCGCTCGCGCAGCGTCGCCAGCGCTGCCGCCCGCTCCGTCGCCACCCGCACCGACCGGATGCCGTCGCCGCCGTACATCCTCGTCAGGTTGCCCCAATAGACATCGAGCGCCTCGACCGACGCCGTAATGAGGTCGCCGTCCCGCCCCGGTCGGACCGGCTTGGCAAACGCGTTCGCCAGCGACCAGCAGCCCCAGTCGCGCACCACCGTCATCACCAACGACGGCGGATTGTGCGCCGCCATGCTGTTCTGTTTGCCCGAGGGGATCGCCCGCACCCCCGCATCCAGCAGCGCCCTCAGCGCCGTCCGCGCGAGGTCGCGCTCGCCGTTGAGATTGCCCGGCGCAAGCAGCTGCTCCACATCGACATTCAGATAGCGGTAGAAGCACGAGGAGTTGAACTCGACCGTGCCGATCATCCCCGCTCCCGTGACATCGTCGCCCTCCGCCGCCAGCGTTCGCTTCAGGTCATCGACCGCGGTGAAGTAGTCGAACTCCTGAGCGACGGCATGGGTTGAGATCGCATGCGCCACTTGGACTGCCGCTTCGACATTCTTCGTCGGAATATCCGCAAGCATCCGGCCAAACATGGCAATATCGACCGCCTTGCCCCCGTCCAGCGCGGACCCAATCGCCTTCTTCACTTCAGAAGGCAGGCTGCTCCCCCGCTGCAGGACAGCCCAATGCGTCTCGCCGAGGTCGGCCAATTGCGCCAGCTCCCGCTCGCCGATGAAGACCAGATAGCCGGGCATGCCGCTTGCCTTCAGATCGATCCCGGCCGTTTCGATCAGCCGGCGCGCGACCGCCTGCGCCTCATCGGCAGAGCGGCCGCGCGCCGCGAGGCGATTGGCCAGCTCTTGAACGAGCAGCAGCGTGCGATAGCCGAGATGCTCCGGCGGCAGCAGCGACTCAGCGCGCCACAGCTGCCGGATCGCGCGCTTCAGCGCTTGGCTCGAGATGCGAGCGCGGCGCACCCCGCCGAACTCGCACGTTTTTGGCGCTCCGGTATCGTCGCGGTTCAGATTGGCGGGCGCGAAGTTTTGGATTAGGTGCAGTTCGACGATCATTCTTCTCCCTCCTCGGTGTTCTCGTCCGTCCTCTCGAGCGAGCGCCAGAAGTGGCGCGCCCACCGTCGCTGCACGAGGCGCTCAGGGTGGCTCCACGCCTCGATGTCGCGCAGCAGCTTCCGCCAATCGATCCCATACCCTGCCGATTTCAACAGACTGAGCGCGTGACGGAGCTGGTCCCCAAGCTCCTCGCGCTCGGTCATCAGGAGCGCGATAAACCGCCGTTCCACCGCCGGCCGCC
>JANWZD010000032.1 GCA_025054935.1 Dehalococcoidia bacterium
CAGCGTCACCGCCTTCTCCGCCATGCGGCGCGGTTTAAGGAAACCAGGCACGTAGCTGCACTTACCTAGCCTCGGGCTGCACAGCCCCGCTGTGCCGCTCAGGTCTCCCCGGCCCCGTCGCGTAGCCGTTGGGTTGTGCCAGACGCTCGGCGCTCTTCTCGCCATGGCTGCGCCAACAGGCCATGGCTGCGCCGACAGGCCGCCAACCTTCATCTCCATCAGCCGCTCGGCGGCAAAGCCGATCATATCCCTTTGCAGTTCCCCATCAGGCGCCCTCTCGACAAGGCCGCCGAGCGTCACCGTCTCGTTGGTCATTGGGGGATCTCCGATCGAGGTTGACTCTCGCGAAACCGCCCCTGACAGAGACCTCGCGGTGGCCCCCGCGCCGCCATCCGCCCGCTATGGCGCAAGGGAACAGCGCTCGACACCGGCGCGGATCGGCGTGAGCATGGCGTTTGTTGAGCGCTCCCAAGGGCACAGCGTGTGCGCGGGCAGGCTGCGGTCGGAATGTCATCCGCGATCCCGGCCTCCGCCACGACCGATCAGCGACGAAGGCTGTGTCCCCCGGCCGACCACTCGTGCTGACGCCCTTAGGTCTTGTAGACCCGATCAGCGAACACTGCCTGCTCATCGCCCTAGATCAGCGCGTCGGCAACCTTGCATCTCGGCGCTCGTCAGTACGACGTGGCGCACGCGCTCGGAGGCCTGGTCGACGACGACGTGAGCCGTGACGGCCACACCTCGCGCGAGCGCGATGGAACTCGATGCCGAAGACGCTCTCGCCCCCGTCAGCCGAAGTCGGCGTCAGGGTCTTGCGGAGCGACCTGAGGGGAGCGCGGGGCGTGCAGGGGACAGACCTCGCTTCCCGCTGGCCGTCGGCCGGCTGATCCGGGCCTCGACCAGGGTGGCGTCGATCAGCGTGCCACTCTTCAGCATCACACCCTGGGCGCCCAGCCGACGACTGGCTTACTCGAACAGACGCCTCTTCACCCCATGCGCCACCGGCCGGCCGCGGGAGCGGCCGAGGGGTTGTCTGCCCTCTGGTCGACTTGCGGTCCCTTCGCGCGTGTCGTCGGCCAAGCTGAAGCCACAGAAGCGCCGAAAGGACAGACGATCGGCCAAACCCTCCTGGAGCCCGGAACCACAGACATCAACCCATCAGCCGGAGTACTCCGCCAGGGAAGCGAGCAGGTACCACTGCGCCCGCAAAAGGGCTCGGAAAAGGGCGATCGGCGGGAAGCCGGCCTGACGCGGAGGCAAGCGGAAACAGACCAGCCTCCGCTCCAGGGCACCCAGTGCACCCTGGTCGACCTACCTCACCGATCGGCGCTGCAATCCACTCCCGCCCCCGGTTCATCCCACCACCGGCGGCAGGAAGCCCTCCACCAAGGCCCCTTGATCCAACCGACGCTGCCCCACCGGCAAAACCATCGCAACACTCAGAACAAACACGAATCGAACACGAGACCGCACCACAACCGTTGGGCAGAGCTCTTCATAGAGCTCTTCATACTCCATCTGCAGACGATGTCGGTGCGAAGCACCGGAGAATGAACCAAGGCATCACCCGCCGCGCCAGCCCCGACCGCCGTTCAGATGGAACGTGACGGTCAACGCTCAAATGCGCTCTTGGACTGATCGGACGAGGTGAGCGAAGGCGCGCACAAGCTCCTCGTAGATCGGTCGCTTGAATGAGACTGCGAGGGTCGGAAGCTCGTAAAGGTCAACCCAACGCCAAGCGTCGAATTCGGGGTTGGGGTCAGCATCAAGTCGGATATCGGCCTCGCTGCCAAGGAAGCGCAGGGCAAACCATTTCTGCCGTTGTCCGCGATAGCGCCCTCCGAGCGCTTTGCCCAGCAGCTCAGGGGGAAGGTCGTAAGTCAACCAGTCGGGGTGTTCGGCGAGAATCTCGGCACGGTCGGTCCCGATTTCCTCAGCAAGCTCGCGGAAAACGGCAATCCTCGGATCCTCGCCTTCGTCTATTCCTCCCTGCGGAAGCTGCCAGCCTCCAGGGCCCCCTTCCGCGTTGGGAAGATCGGCGCGGCGGCAAACAAGCACTCGTCCCAACGGGCCGAAGAGCACAGCGCCGACATTTCGCCGGTAGGGAAGGGTCGTCGGATCCATGACCTGATGCGCCTATGGTCGGGCTTGCGCCGTCGGACGCGTGACGACGGCACTCACCGGCGCAAGGAGGATACCGCGGAACTCGACGCCCTGGCTCCACGCGGCGAGTCGCTCCAGCGTGAGTTGGGCAGGACCGGCGATGCCCAAGGCAACGCCCCGCTCCCTTGCCAAGCGTTCCAGATCAGCCAAACGGGCCTCGATTTCCGGTCGTGACATCCGCTCATCCACAACGAGATCGGCTGTGCGCGAGGGAACCGCCGTCGGAGCGCGCTCGCCAGGTCGAGCCTCGATGAAGAGAAGACCCCGTTGCTGCAGAACCTCGTAAACCGGACGCATCGCCTCAGTGGCGGTCATGAAGCGCTCGCCACGCAACACGGCAGATGCGGCATTGGTGACGCCAACATAGCCCGTACCACGCCCAAGCACCCACTGCAGCCGAGCCATGTTTTCCGGCGGCGGATTGCCCGTCATCAACGCCCGCGGCCCGGGATCATTCAGGGGGAAGTTCGCCGGCTCCATCGGGATGCCGAGCAGCACCTCGTGTCCCGCCGCGCGCGCCGCCGCCATTTGGGTGTCCAGATTGAGCCCGTAAGGCGAGAAGGCGAGGCTGATCGCCCCAGGAAGCTGTTCGATAGCGAACCGCGTCGCCGTCTCGCTCATGCCGAGCCCGACCACGAGGACGGCGAGGCGGGGCCTGCGGTCCGCCTCGTCGAAGGGACGGGCGAAGGCGCGCCAGGCGGGTGGCGACGCTGCCGCGCTCTCGCCCCGCGGCGCTGAGTCGCTCCCAGTGCGACGCTCCGCCTCGAGGAGCGGTTCCCGCCGAGCTTCGACGGTCGGCTCCAGCCGCGGCACCGCTGCGGACCCGCCCTGCTCGGCCAGAGAAGGTGCCGGCTCGACTGCGGCCGGCGGAACCCCGCCGAACTCCGCCCAGAGGGCTAGCCCTGCCGCGATGGCAAGCACCATTGCCCAGAACGCAGCCAGGGCACGCCACCCGCCCTTCCCTGCTCGACCCCCGGCCACCGTGCGGCCCGTCGGCTTGCTTTAGGCCTTTGGTCCTTTGGCCAATTCAGTTCGAGGCGCGCCGCATCACCGCAAGGCCGCGCACCAATTCGACTGCACGCTGCAGTTGGTAGTCGCGTGCAATGTCGCCGAGCTGGATCGCTGGCTGGCCCTCGCTTGGCCGCGGCGGCGGGTTCGAGGACGCCTCGACGAAGCCCGGCGGCAGTGCCGGCGGCGGCACCGGGCTCGGCCGGGCGGCCTGAGCCTGATCGTTGCGCAGCGCCCGGTTCAGATTGGCCTCGCGGTCGCGCGCCTCCGCACGCGCTTCGCCCTCGAACAGCTCGACCAGCACGTCCGGCTCGATGCCCGTCGCCTGGATCGAGCGGCCAGAGGGGGTGTAATAGCGCGCCGTGGTCAGTCGGATCGCGCCGTTGCCGGGCAAAGGCATCACCGTCTGCACGCTGCCCTTGCCGAAGCTGCGCGTGCCGATCACCACCGCCCGGCGGTGATCCTGCAGGGCTCCGGCGACGATCTCCGATGCCGAAGCCGAGCCGCCGTTGATCAGCACCACCAGGGGCAGGCCGGCCGCGATGTCCCCAGGCCGAGCATTGTAGCGCTGGGCATCCTCGGCGCGCCGGGCGCGAGTGGAGACGATCTCTCCCTGCTCCAGGAAGTCGTCGGACACCGCGACTGCCTGGTCGAGCAGCCCGCCCGGATTGTTGCGCAGATCCAACACCAGCCCGCGCAGGCGCGTGCCGGCTTGGGTGCGGAGCTGTTGCACTGCGCGCCGCAGGCCCTGGTCCGTCTGCTCGTTGAAGGACGTGATGCGGATGTAGCCGACGTCGTCGTCGA
>JANWZD010000033.1 GCA_025054935.1 Dehalococcoidia bacterium
CGCGCTCTTCGTCATACTGGACCGGGAACCAGCCTTCGCCTTCCTTCGCTTTGGCCCTCGACCGAAACGCGACCATCGGCTCCCAATCCTTCTGGGTCGCCACCGACTCGATCTGCCAGCCCTTCATCAGCGCGGCGCGGCGAACCACGATGCCGTCCGCCGTCTTCTCGGGATAGAGCAGCACGCGCCGGCTTTGCCACGTCAGATAGTCGGCCGGCCCATCGGGTTTGCGGCTCGCCGGCCGAACCGGCTCATCGCGCTCCCACGCCGGGAGGTCGCGCCCAGGGTCGAACTCCGGCTGGGAATGGGGGTTGTAGCGCGGCAGGTTGAGCAGCAACGTCTCAAACAGATTGGAGCCCTGCATCGTTACGATTGCTGCTTTAGTGAGGTTCGATTCCTTCGCCTTGTTCTCGCTCGCAGGACCTCCGGTTGTCCCACCGAGATCGAACTGCTGAATGACGAGCATAGCTAGTGTCGCTTCCGCTGGGGTGAGGGCAATGTTCAAGTCATCATGCGTGTGATCGAAGAGCGTGGGATTTCTGGTCATAACGAAGCGCAACTTGGTTATCGGAAAGAAGTACTTCGAAGGCAGACCCGGCGTCTGGAGAAACGGCCGCTCCGGGTGGAACAGGTCGAACCGGTCGGCCCAGCGATCGAGATACCCTCCGACAGCCGTAGGATCGAAACGCCCCGCCTCGCGCAGGCTTCCCCAGCTTGCGGCGTCAGGCGGGCCGACACAGCGGAGGAGGATCGCGACCAGCAGCCGGATCAGCACGACCTGCTCGAGCGGGTTGCTGCAAGCTAGCCCGCGAAACGTGGGCGCATCGAGCAGCGCCTCGCGCAGCCCAACCTCGACTGTCGTGCCGTCGTTCCGCATCACCGGAATCCATCCTTCATCGAGCAAGGAAAAGCGCGCCATTCTTCCCCCCTTCACTGTTCTTCCGGGCTCACTCGCCCTCTACGACAACGCCGAGCTCCGGGTCGAGCCGGAGCGTTCCCCCGCCCGGCAAGGGAGCGCTCCCCGCTTCGTCAAGCACCAGCAGCCGCGCGTTCCGAAGAAGCGCCGACCGCGCCCATCCCGCCGGAGCGGGCTCGCTGAGCAGAGCCGGCGCCACCCGGCGATGGCTGATCCGAACCGAGCGCCGCAGCAGCGTCCGCGTGAGCTCAAGGTCGGGAGTGTTCGCAAGATCGACAATCCGGCCATCGGGAAGCCGAGGGCCGACCGGCGACGCTGTCAGCAGGACGACCTCGACCGCCGGCTCAGCAAGCCGAGTGAGCGCTTGATGGTCTTGATGAAACGTCGGGTCCTCCTCGGCGAGCGCAGGACCGCCGAGCGACCAGACAGACACCGGCGCCAACGGCGCGGGGATCCAGCGGCGCTTTGCCTCCTCGTCGTCTTTCGCCAGCGCTTCCCGGTGAGCATGTTCTGATCTCTGCCACTGCTGACGCAGCGGCTCGGGGAGGGCGTCGGGCGTCCCCTCCCCGTAGACCGCCTCGACGAGCGGCTCAATCTCCTCCGGAAGCAGGATGGAGCGGCGATCACGAAGGGCAAGCCACGAGCGCAGCAGGACATGCTCGCCGTAGACTGCAAGGTCGGCTCGGTCGAGCGCAAGCTGCCCGCTCGGGTCGAGGTCCGGCATCAGCAGCCACAGCGTCGGCGCGGCCAGCGGAGCGGGGCGCGGCCGCTCGTGGCGGTGGAGCCGGCCCGCTCGTTGGAGCACGAGGTCTGCTGGCGCGAGGTCGGTCACGAGCAGGTCGAAGTCGAGGTCAAGGCTCTGCTCGACGACTTGAGTCGCCACGAGCACCGCCCGGTTCGGCCGGACGCTCTCGCTCGGCTTCCCAAACCGGCCTCGGACGCGCCGCTCTCGCTCCTCCCGCTCATCGACGAGATAGCGGGCGTGCAGCAGGTCGAGGACGGGGAAGTCATCGTCAGCGCGACCGGAAAAGAGCGGCTTGAGCGCCTGATATACCTGCTGCGCGCGCCCAACTGTGTTGCAGATGACGACGGCACAGCCCCCGTCGCGCAAAGCGTCGGCGAGGCGCCCGCCAAGGTCGCCGAGGCGGGAGGAGGCGGGAAGCGGAACCACCTGCACCGAGCGCGCCCCGCCCTGATGCTGAACCGCTTGGGCCGCGACATGCGCGGCCGTAGCCCACGTTAGACGCGGATACGATACCGCGGGCGGCTCCTGAGCGGGCGCGCCGAGGCCGCGCCGATAGGCGGCGACAAGCTCCCGCCGTCGGGAGGCCGGCAAGGTTGCCGACAGCAGGATCACCGGGCTCCCGAGGGCGGCGAGCCATTCAAGCAGGCGATCAAGCAGGCGGGACATATAGGTGTCGTAGGCGTGCACCTCGTCGATGATGACGACCTTGCCGGCGAGCCCGAAGAGCCGAACGAACCCATGGCGGGCGCGCAAAATTGCGAGCAGCGCTTGGTCGACCGTGCCGACGCCGAAGGGCGCGAGCAAGCCGCGCTTGCGGTAGGTGAACCATTCGGCAGCGATGACTGCGCCCTCGCCGTCGATATCGACCAGCGCCTCAGGAGCGAAGCGCAGCCGCTCGACCATCGTCTGGAGTTCGGCCGAGATGGCCGCATGGCCGTGCAGCAGCTGCAGGTTGACCATCTCGCCGGGAAAGCGCTGCGCGAGGAACCGGCGCACTGCCGGCCATCGCGGACCAGCCAGCGGTCCGCGATCGTGAGCGCCGCTTCCGTCTTGCCGCTGCCCATCGGCGATTCGATGATGACAAGCGCGGGCGCGGGCAGGTCGGCTGCGAGCCGCTCGGACTCGCGCTGCACGGCATTGGGAGCGGAGATCGCCGGAAACAGTTCGGCAAAGCCTCGCTCGTCGCGCGCGCCTTTCCAGCTCGTCCACCGGAGCTGCCGGAGCGCCGCACTCGCCGCCTGCCGCCGCTCGCGGGCATACCGCTTCACGTCTTGAGGCGGCGCAGCAGCAAATGGAAAGAGCTCAGCGTTCGAGCCGATCCAGTCGGCAACGGCGATGATGCCCGCAAGCGGCAGGACCGCGGGGATCGGGAGGTCGCGCGGCCGGTCGGCAGGCACGCCGACAACATCCGCGAGGACGCGCACCAGCTGCCGCTGGACGCGGGGCCACTGGCCGCCACCGACGGCAGCGAGCAGGTCGGCAATGTCCGCGCTCGACGGAAAGACCCCATGATGGGCCCCGGCGGCGGCCGCGGCCGCGTT
>JANWZD010000034.1 GCA_025054935.1 Dehalococcoidia bacterium
CGCGCACGGTGGCGTCACCGGCGGCCGCCGCTGCCGTGCGCACAGTTTCGCTGGTGACAATGCTCCCGTCGTCGAAGCGGAGCGCAAGCGTTGCCTCGTAGCTGGCATCCTCGCTCGCGCTGAACAGCGCGCGCGCCACCTCGAGCGGCTTCGTCGGATGAGACGGCTTGACGCCCTCGACCCGAAAGGCTGCCTGCCCGCCCCCGCGCAGTTGACCGCTGACGGTGACCGAGAGCAGAGACTCCGTCGCTCCCAGCACTGGGAGCACGCCGAGCATCGCCTGCGCTACCTCCGGGCGGGACGCCACGAGCTTGAGCGTCCGCAGCGGCCGTCCCTCGTCGGCGAGGCGCGCTGCCTCCTCCCAATTGTTCGCCGCTCCAACCGCTGGCGGCGGAGGCGGCGGGACGAACCCTCCCGCTGCCGCGCCGGTCTCGCCCGGCACAGGGGCAGATTCGGCCAGCCAGGCGCGGGCAGCGTCGCTGTCGGGAAGGGCGACGAGCGTCTCATCGGTTAGCGGGAACGAGAGCGGAGGAGCGCCGGTCATGCGGCGCCGCGCCTCGGGCGGCCCAGCCACCCGGCTCGTCCCATGATACGCGGTGCCGTCACTGATGCGCAGGACGAGCTTGCCCTCCATCACCGCCTTGCGGAGCGTGGTGAGGACGAACTTGTCGTTCAGGATCAGCCGCAGGCCGGGGCTGGCCAGGAGCCGCTCGTGAACGGCTTTGGCCGTCCAGACGCCGGGCTGGTCGGGCTGCGGCGTCGCGCCCGGAAGGACGTTCGACAGCAGCACGAACGGGTCAAGAGCGTCATCCTCGCGGTAGAGCAGTTCGTGGTGCTCGAGGAACTCGCGCAGCTTCGACTGGCCGCCCGTGAGCGGGCGAAGCGGTTCATCGGTCGGGAATTGGTACTGGGCTGGAAGCTGGTAGACGTGCTCGCCGACGACGACGGAAGTGAAGGCGCGGCAGGCCTCGCGTCTGAGCGTGCGCTCGGCTTCGGTGAGATAGTGCTCGAGCTGCCGCTTGACCAAGTGATAGTCATCCCTCCGTTGGCGCTCCTCTCGCACGCGCTCGGCAGCGATGAGACGGCGAGCGCGCTCGATGGCGTCGCTGAGGGCACTGCCGGCCGGCGCGATGGCGACAATGGCGTTGGTGAAGCGGCGCGGCATCGGCACAGTTGGTCTGCTGGTGTCGGAGAAGCGGACGACCTCCTTCGCCAGTTGTTCGCTCTCGCAGAGGGCAAGGGTGAGGCGCGCTGTCTCGGCGACACTGCTCGGCCCGCTTGGCCAGCCGACAAGCTGGAAGAACGAGCCGTTGAAATACTGCTGCGCAACCGCAAGAACTCGGGGGCGCGCATCCTCGGCGCTGACGCTCGCCGTGCGCTCCTCAATCTCGCGGATGATGTTAGGCTCGACCTTGAATTGCCAGCCCTCGGTGTGTTCCCGAGGATAGAGATGCCAGCAGACGCTCTCTAACCGCTCAGCTGCATCGATCGGCTCGGGGCCGGCGTCGTCGAGGCGCAGCGTCGTGAGGGTCACGTCGTTGCGCGAGAGCCCACTCTTGCTGTCGAGCGGCAGGCTGTCGAGGAGGAGGGCAGAGAGAACGCGGCGATGGATCCGGCGCGAGGCGGCGCTGTCGAGCTCGGCGGCGTGGCCCTCGATGTCGGCCTTGATGGCGGCGTCAAAGCCTGTGCGGTTCAGCCGGCCGAGCAGCTCCTCGCGCAGGTCCGGGTCCGACCAGTCGAGGTCGCCAGCAGTGATCAGATCGAGCTCTTCTCCCTGCCAGGCGCGGCGCACCAGCCGCGCGAAGAGACGCAAGGTGCCGCGGCTGCGCTGAAAATCGGGGAGGGCGCTCAGCCGCTCTTCGGCCGTGACAAACAGCCGCGGATGGAAGGGGAAACAGGTGCGGATCCGCTCCGCATACTCTGAGGTGGCCACTGCCGGGTCGAGCCGCCCGGGGTGGTCGCGGTGGACCCGCTCGTACAACTCGCGATAGGCGCGCGCGATGCGGTCGCGCTCGCTCTCGTCGATCTGTTCGAAGAGACGGCGGATGATGACCCGCGCTCCTTCGGCGCCGATCGGGTCGCGGTCGGTAAACACACGGCTAATGACTTGATCGAGGCGGACAGCCCTCTCTTCCTCCTCGATCTTCTGCTTGATGGTCTCCTTCTCGATCGTCTCCTTGAGCGCTCGGTCCAGCCGCTCACTCTGCTTGCGATAGGCAGCTTGGCCCGCCGGGTCGGAGACCACGAGGACGGTTTGCTTCCGCTTGACACAAAACCCAGCGAGCTTCTGAACGAAGGCGATCAGGGAGTTCTGCCCCTGCTCCGGCAGCCCGGCCATATAGGAGACAAGCTCATCGAGCAAGATCAGGACCGGGCCGGGCGGAAAGATGTCCTCCAGTTGGGACTCCGAGGGGGTTTCGTCCAGTCGGTCGACGGCAGCGATGCGCGCGTATGCGCTCTGCCCGCCAAGCTGGTAGGCGAGTTCGCCCCAGATCGTGCGCGTGACAAGGGTCCCATGGCGCGCGAACTCTTGGGAGCCGCCGACCTGACCGTCGATGGCGGCGACCGCGACCGCTGGCGGCCGGTTCTCTGCCGGCAGGAGCTCCGTGCCGAGGTCGTGGCGGTCGATGTTCTTGGCGAGGTGCCAAAGCGTCATCAAGGCGTGGGTCTTGCCGCCGCCGAAACCAGTCGAGAGGCGGATGAGCGCTCCCGGCTCGTCCGGATTCTTGAGCCGCCTGAAGACGTCCTCGACGATTGTCTTCAGGTGCTTCGTCGGGTAGGTGTTGCGGAAGAAGATCGCTGGGTCTTGATAGACCGCAGGCGCGCTGCCCGCGACGAGGTAGCGGAGCTCGGCGGCAAAGATAGCATCGTCCAGTGTGCCATGCAGGACTTCAGGCCGAGGGAT
>JANWZD010000035.1 GCA_025054935.1 Dehalococcoidia bacterium
CGCTGGCTGATGTACGCGGGCTCGCGCCATTCACGGCGCAAAGACTTCGCCTCGCCATATCTCGCGCACGCTGCGCGCACCGCCGAGGCCTGGTACGGCTCGAGCGTCAATGGCTGGCAAGTGGAGCGTGAACGATGACGCCGCACGAATTCCTGGACCAACTCTGGGCCGAGAAGCCCTCCGACCTCTATCTCCTCATCTGGACGCTCGAGGACAAGCGCTCCCGGTGGTTCCAAAAGGTCGAGGAGGCCGCCGCCGCCGTGACGCAGACGCCGCAGGATGTCTACGTCGGCGTGGGCCTCTCGCCCCGTGACTACGGCCCGTCGCGCCGCTGCCCCTCGGACGAGATCGCCGGGATCGCCGGCCTCTGGGCGGACTTCGACCTTCAGTCGGAGGCGCACAAGAAGACGCTGCCCGCGACGATTCCGGACGCGCTCTCGATCATTCCGGCGGGGATACCGCCCACGATCGTCGTCGCAACCGGTAACGGCGCCCATGCCTGGTGGCTGTTCAAGGAACCTTGGATCTTCGATGACACTGCCGAGCGAGAGCGAGCATCCTGCCTGGTTCAACGCTGGCATACGCTCTTGCAGGAAAACGCCCAGCGGCGCAGCTGGACCTTTGACCGTCTCTCCGACCTCGCACGCGTACTCCGCATCCCAGGCACGATCAACGGCAAAGACCCATCTCAACCCAAACCCGTTATGCTGCACTCGAATGCGGGGCGCCGCTACAACCCCTCCGACTTTGAGGACCTTCTCAGCGGCATCGTGGTCCGTGTCCCTTCTCCACGACAACCGTTGGTCGCTGCTCAGAACGCGCTGGCGGTCAATCCCAACGCCACGGTTCCGCAGGAACTGCTCGACGGCTGGATGGCGCAGGATATGCGCTTCCGCAATACCTGGCTCCGCCAGCGGCATGATCTGAAGGACCAGTCGCAGTCGGGCTACGACCTGGCTCTGGCCGGCTTCGGCGTCGAGGCCGGGCTGACGGATCAAGAGATCGTTGATCTGCTCATTCATCACCGCCGCACGCATGGCCAGCGGCAGCGCACCCGACTCGACTACTTCGAACGGACAATCGCCAAGGCGCGCGCAACTGCCGAAGCGGCCGCCGCCAACATCGCCGTTCCTATGCCAGACGCCGGTGAGGACGCCACCGACAGACGGCGCCTGCTTCTCGATGAGCTATCGAAGCTGTTCGGCGTTTCGATCCAGCAGATCCGCAAGATCACCGGCAAAGACCCGACCTACCAGATGGTTGTTGAGGGCGAGACGCTCGAGTTCGCAAGCGTCGGCAAACTGATCGACCAGCGCTTTCTGCGGCTCACCCTCGCTGCCGGGCTCGACCGCTTGATCCCCAAAATCAAACCCAAAGACTGGGAGCGCGTCGCTCAGATGCTGCTCGATTCATTGACGGTGACCGACGGCGGGGAGGAGAACGACCTTCGCGGCGCGGCCAGGCTCTACCTGGACCACTATCTGTCGGAGACATCCTTTATCGACTCGATTGCGGGCCAGCCCGTGCAATCTCTCCGTAAGCCGACCATCTACGACGGCCACATTGCCATCTGCACGAGCGATCTTCAGCCGCATATCAACAAGGTCTTCGGCCACAACCTCTCGCTCAAGGCCGTGGCATCGATGCTGGCCGCCGTCGGCGCCGCTAACACCCGCATCCGGGGCTCGCAGTTCCGGGATCAGAGCCGCTGGCTGCTGCCACAAGACGAATTTCCGCCATCCCGCTACCTCGCCGCCGAACAGAAGGAGGAGGAACATGCAGCCCGCGCGTGAGGTCGAAGGGGCGCTTGAAAGCATCGGTGAGCGCGACCATACGGCGACGGCCGAGTACCGGATCTTCGGCCCCCCGGGAACGGGGAAAACGACGAATCTGAGCCGTCAGATCCGTCGTGCGGTGGATCGCTTCGGGCCCGATTCGGTGCTGGTGACGAGTTTCACGCGCGCGGCGGCGGCGGAACTCGCCGGTCGCGACCTGCCCATCAGACAAGACCGCATCGGCACGCTGCACTCCCACTGTTGGCGGGCGCTGGATGGGCCGGCGATTGCCGAAACGCAGGTCGAGGAATGGAATCGCTCGCGCCCGAACCTGCGCATCAGTCCGCTCAAGAGGCAGCAGGCGCTTGATGGGGAATCGGGCGCCGATGATTCGTCCATGCGCGCCAGCGATGGCGATCGCTGGCTCCAGGAGTTGAGCCGCTGCCGCGGCATGATGTTGCCGGAGGCGGCCTGGCCCGCCGCCGTTCGGTCCTTTGCGCGCCGCTGGACGGAATACAAACAGTCCCTCGGGCTTCTCGACTTCTGCGACTTGATCGAGACGGCTCTGCGAGAGATACCCTTTGCGCCGGGGCAGCCGTCGGTCATCTTTGCCGATGAGGCCCAGGACCTCAACCGGATGCAGCTCTCGCTCGTCCGCAAGTGGGGCGAACGGGCGCAGTATTTCATCCTCGCCGCCGACGACGATCAGACCATCTATTCCTGGACAGGCGCCACGCCGGACGCCGTGCTCGACCCCGAGATTCCCGAGGACCACAAGATCATCCTCAAGCAAAGCTACCGGGTACCCCGATCAGTGCACTCCTTGGCCCAGCGGCTGATCCAGCAAGTGGGCCGCCGCCAACCCAAGGACTACCGTCCGTGCCCGGCAGACGGCGAATGCCACCATCTGAGCCTTGG
>JANWZD010000036.1 GCA_025054935.1 Dehalococcoidia bacterium
GGGAGGAGGGTGCCGGTCGTTGTGTCAAAGGCGGCAAGGCGGTTGCGCGGCTGGCCGCTGATTTCGGTGAAGAGGCCGCCGACGTAGAGCGTGGCGCCGCTAACAGTAAGCGCCACGACCGAGCCATTCGCGCTAGGCATCCAGTCAGTGACTGCGCCGGTAGTGATGTCGAAGGCGGCAAGGTAGTTGCGCGGCTGGCCGCCGATTTGGGTGAAGGCGCCGCCGACGTAGAGGGTGCTGCCGCGCACTGCAAGCGCCCAGACCGTGTTGTTCGCAATGGGGTTCCACGGAAGGAGGCTGCCGGTGGCGACGTCGAGCGTGGCGAGGCGATTGCGCGTTTGGCTGCCGACAGAGGAGAAGTCGCCGCCAGCAAGTATAGCGCCGCTTCCCGCTACTGCCAGCGCCCGAACCCGACCGTTTGCGTTGGGGTTCCAGTCGGTGGCGTTGGCAGGGATATGGGTAGTGAGAGCGGCAGCGCGGCTGCGCAACTGGTCGCCGATTTGAGTGAAGTCGCCGCCGACATAGAGCGTGGCGCCGCTGACAGCGAGCGCCCGGACCGAGCCGTTCGCATTGGGGTTCCACAGAGTAACGTGGCCAGAGGTGGCGTCGAGAGCGGCGAGGTAATTGCGAGGGGCTCCCCGAATCGAAGTGAAGTCGCCGCCGGCATAGACGACGTTCTCTCTCACGGCGAGGGCGAAGACCGTGGCGTTTGCGTTGGGATTCCAATCAGTGACGACGTGGAAGCCGAAAACACTCGTTGTGATAGCGGCGACGTAGTTGCGCTCGTGCCCTCCAATTTGGGTGAAGCTGCCGCCAACATAGATGGTGGTGTCTCTAATGGCGAGCGCCCGAACCGTGCCGTTTGCGTTAGGATTCCACAAGGGATCGGCGTTGCCAGAGGCGGTGTTGAGGGCGGCGAGGCGGTTGCGGTCTTGGCCTCCGATTCGCGTAAAGTCGCCGCCGACGTAAAGGGTTCCTCCGCCGAGGCCCACTCCCAAGGCCAAGACCCGGTTGTTCGCGTTGGGGTTCCAGGGGAGGAGGGTGCCGGTGGTGGTATTGAAGGCGGCAAGGCGGTTGCGCGGCTGGCCGCCGATGTGGGTGAAGTCGCCGCCGACATAGAGGGTGCTGCCGCTCACTGCCAGCGCATAGACCCAGTTGTTCGGGTTGGGGTTCCACGTCGGGTCGACGGTCTTGTCAACTCGTATCCGTGCGAGGTGTCGGCGGTCCAGCCCGCCCACCTTGGTGAAACTGCCGCCGATGTACCAGCCGCCGCTGCCGTCCGGAGCGACGGCATACACCGGCCCGTTCACCGTCGGCCAGCTGGCATCATGCGCCCCGGTCGTGGAGTGAAGCGCGACGAACGAGCCGGTGGGCGGCCCGACGGAGGTGAAGTTGCCCCCGAGATAGATCGCATTGCCGGCGCGGGCAACGGCAAAGACAGGACCGTCGGTCACCCACGTGGTGAGGGGGGCGTCGGAAGATGGGAGCGAGAGCGGGGAGCGGGCGGCCGTCGAGGGCGGGAAGAGGGCGAGGACGAGGCTGGCGAGGAGGAGCACCAAGAGCGCGGCGGCAGAGCGCGTTTGGTGGGGCATCCGCTCTTCTCCCAATCGTGCGCGGTGGGAGATGCTGCGTTTCTTTGCAAAGGAGGACGATACAAAACACCGTATGTCAGTGTCAAGTGTGCTGTGGAGCGGAGTGCTAGGCGCCCTGATAGCGGGGTGGGCGGCGCTGGAGGAAGGCGGTCATGCCCTCGAGGCGGTCGGCGGTGGCGAAGAGGCGCACGTCGGCCTCCAGTTCGGCCATCAGGCCCCGGGGGAGGTCGGCGTCCTGAGTGATGCGGGCGGCACCGGCATTCCGCCGGCTTGCGTGCTGCGGGGCGGATGCGGGCGGGCTGAGGAGGGGCTCAGCCGAGGGACTGGCGCAGGTGGAGA
>JANWZD010000037.1 GCA_025054935.1 Dehalococcoidia bacterium
CGCTCTCGAGAGCAATCCCGGATTGACCTGCCCTCGGCCTCTTACAGGAGCGCGAGTGTAGCCACGACGGGATTGCGTCGCCGGCCTGACGGCCGGCTCGCAATGACGGTGATGGTGGTCACTTGGCATAGCCCGTCACCTGTGCTGCTGCGAAAGGGAGCAGCAGCTCGACAGTAAGAGTGGTCACCGGTCGTCGACCGAGACAGCGGGTCGGGGTCGTTCCTCGCTCTCGATGCCATGCCAGGATTATGGGTGAGCTGACGTCGTGCGTTTTGAGATGAGCGTGGCCCGCCATTTACCTCGTTGCGCGCTGGTCGAGAAGCGGCGAGCCGCACACGATCGGTTGCGCTGTGCAGTCATCCTCCGTCATTGCCGGTGGCGGCGAGGAACATGCCGCTCCCTCAGTTGGCTTCGCTGCAAGCTTCCCTGCAGCCGTCCTTGCGGGGGCGGCTGATTACCGTGGCGTTGTCGAGCCTTCACCGCGGCCTCCTCTCTGCCGTCATTGCGAGCCGGCCGTCAGGCCGGCGAAGCAATCCCGAAGGAAATTGCAACGCGGCTCGCCTTGCGCCACGGAATGCATGCTGGAAAGAGCATCGGCAGCAATCCTGCTCCAAGGAAAACGCGCCGGCGCCTCGCTGCCCTCACGACAGCGGGCACTTCGAGGAGACCACCGTCGTGCCGCTACAACTCGTCAGCAAGGTCGCGCCACGTCGGGTTCATTGCTGCGATCAGCTTCTCCTTCGCCCGTCGTGAGCCCGCCTTGATCTGCTTCTCTCGTTTGATGGCGCTAGCAATATCATCCCCACACTCGAACCACACCAGCTTGGTGACGTTGTAGCGCTTAGTGAAGCCCTCGACGAGCTTGGCTCGGTGCTGCCAGAGGCGAGCGCGGAGATCGCTGGTCACGCCGACATAGAGCACAGTATGGCGCTGATTGGTGAGAATGTAGACACAGCCGCCTTTCATCGCCTAGCCATAATAGCCGAGCGGTTGGATCTTGGGGTGACGAGACCGCAGAGTTACGAGGCCAGTGGCTGCGATCGGGATTGCCACGGCCTCGGTTCCCTCGGCCTCGCAATGACCGTGCCACGACGAGGGCGCCCCTCCGGCGTCGCCATTCTTGCCGGCCTGCTCCACCGGCCTCGCAATGACGGCGCCACGACGGGGGCGCTCCTCCTGTCCGTCATTGCGAGCCGGCCCCAATGCCGGCGACGCAATCCCAGTCGTGGCTACACTCGCGCTCCTGCAAAAGGCAGAGGGCAGGTCAATCCGGCATTGCTCTCGAGGGCC
>JANWZD010000038.1 GCA_025054935.1 Dehalococcoidia bacterium
CCCGCCGCCGGCGGCGCTGGAGACGATCACCCTTGTCGAGGCCACGCGGCGCGCGGTCGCGCAGGAGATGCGGCGCGACCCCTCGGTCTGGGTGCTCGGCGAAGACGTCGCCCGCGGCGGCATCTTCGGCCAATACCGCGGCCTGGTCGAGGAATTCGGCCCCGAGCGGATCGTTTCGACTCCGATCTCAGAGGCGACCATCATGGGAGCAGGTCTCGGCGCCGCCCTCGTCGGCACGCGCCCGGTGATCGACATGCGGATCTTCGACTTCGCTCTCTGCGCCATGGACGAGCTCGTCAACCAGATCGCCAAGATCCGCTACATGTTCGGCGGCCAGGCGAAGCCCGCCGTGGTGATCCGCGCCCCGCACGGTCTGTGGCGAAGCTCCGCCGCCCAGCACAGCCAGTCGCTGGAGGCGTGGTTCGCTCACCTGCCCGGCGTCGTGGTCGCCGCCCCCGCCACGCCGGCCGATGCGGCGGGCCTTCTCGTCGCGGCCATCCGTTCGGACGACCCGGTGCTGTTCTTCGACCCCAAGGCGTTGTTCGGCGCGACCGGCCCGGTGGCGACCGAGATCGCCCCCCTGCCCTTCGGGGTCGCGCGTCGCGTGCGGTCGGGAGACGACCTCACCCTCGTCTGCTGGTCGGCGATCGTTCCCGAGTGCGAACGGGCGGCCGCGGCGCTGGCGCGCGAGGGCACCGGGGTCGATCTTCTCGACCTGCGCACGCTCTGGCCCTGGGACGAGGAGGCGGTCGTCGCTTCGGTCGCGCGCACGGGGCGGCTGCTCGTCGTGCACGAGGCGGTGCGCGCGGGGGGCTTCGGCGGCGAGATCCTCTCGCGCGTCGTCGAGCGCCTGGGCCCGGGCGCCCTCCGAGCTGCCCGCCGGGTCGGCGCGCCGCGCCTTCCCGTGCCCTTCAGCCCCCCGCTCGAGGACGCTGTGCGGGTGACGGAAGCGAAGATCGTCGCGGCAGCGAAATCGCTCCTCGCGGCCTAGGCCTCGAGCGCGGTCAGCCCCGCACCCGCGAAGCC
>JANWZD010000039.1 GCA_025054935.1 Dehalococcoidia bacterium
GCAGCACAATCCAGTGCATGCGGGATTAGTTTCTGAGCCGCGGGCATGGCCGCACCGGTTTGATATTGCCGAGGAATGGCGTGAGTGGTAAGTATATCCTCATAGAAATTAACCTAGGGTGTTCGCAGTTTATGCTCGCATGCGTGGTGTGGGTTCACCCCCACGTGCGTGGGGACAACGGCTTCCGGGTGCGCTGGCTCGACCCGGCCTACGGTTCACCCCCACGTGCGTGGGGACAACGCGGCGGGGCTAGCGGAGCAAGACCCACGTGTCGGTTCACCCCCACGTGCGTGGGGACAACGCCGGCGTCGCCGTGGGCCTCCCTTGCCTGTGCGGTTCACCCCCACGTGCGTGGGGACAACTGGTAAGGGGGACGCTGTCCCCCTTGCCTGTGCGGTTCACCCCCACGTGCGTGGGGACAACTGCTCATCGCCCACTGGTTTCCGTTGTGGGCGCGGTTCACCCCCACGTGCGTGGGGACAACCGCCCCGGTCGCGCGGCGCGCGGGGGGCGAGACGGTTCACCCCCACGTGCGTGGGGACAACCCGAGGATACATGCACCGTATCCGGTGCAGCACGGTTCACCCCCACGTGCGTGGGGACAACTCCAAATCGTGGACAGACGATTGAACACATTGCGGTTCACCCCCACGTGCGTGGGGACAACGCGGGGACATAGCGGCTTGTTGTTCCGTATCGCGGTTCACCCCCACGTGCGTGGGGACAACGTTGGGGTTAACTGCATCATTGGTCACGTCTCCGGTTCACCCCCACGTGCGTGGGGACAACGATAGCATCGTGACCGAGAGCAAAGCGATCTTCGGTTCACCCCCACGTGCGTGGGGACAACTGGAAGCCATGTTTGTCGATTACCTGCAATTGCGGTTCACCCCCACGTGCGTGGGGACAACTGCCGTAGTCGCCGTAGCTCGCATTA
Organism: Dehalococcoidia bacterium; assembly: GCA_025054935.1. NCBI lineage: Bacteria > Bacillati > Chloroflexota > Dehalococcoidia > Dehalococcoidia bacterium. The sequence goes on from JANWZD010000039.1 coordinate 938, forward strand.
ACTCGACGGTTCACCCCCACGTGCGTGGGGACAACGCCGGAGTGGACGTGGTTAGACAGTGAAAG
>JANWZD010000040.1:0-347 GCA_025054935.1 Dehalococcoidia bacterium
TCCGCGCACCTGTCCCGCGTTGTAATCGCCAGTGCTAAGCACCGCGCCGAAAGTGCGAATGTCGTAATAGCGTTTGCATAGCTCGTCACGGATGTCGCGGTTCTCGCGCTTCTTGCTCTTCTCCACGCCCAGCTGCTCGGCGGCGTCGCGTATCTTGGCGTTGAGCGCCACGCCGCTGTCGCGCACGAAGATACCGTAGCCCTGCTCGTCGTGGTCAAGGTTGTTATAGTTTGCGCTGTACAGCAGGTCGACATAGTTGCGGATTTTGCGCTTGAGGCAGACATCAGTGATGATGCCCTGCATTGTTTCGGGGTCGACGCGCGGCAGGTTGCCCGCATCAGGATCGC
>JANWZD010000040.1:357-1001 GCA_025054935.1 Dehalococcoidia bacterium
CAGCACAAAGTCGTGCCGTCGGTTCGGATCGCAGTAGATGGCGTTTGTATCAAGCGTTCTCATCGGGGTTCACCTCCTCGGTTGTGTTGGGTTTGGATTTGAAGAACTCGCTGCGCTGGTGGTAATAGCCCAGCGCGAACAGCCCCTGCTCCTTGAGGCTGAGCGTCGTGGGGAAGCGGTCGGGCATGGCGTCCTGCAGCTCGCGTTCCAGCCAGATGGCAAGCCCCTCGCTCTGCTTACGGAGCTTGCTCAGGTGGGGCTGAGTCATGCGCAGCAGCACGCCGAACACGCTGGCAGGCGCGGTCGACGCACTGCCGTAGTACTTGTCGGTCAGCGTGGCGTTGGGATTGCCAATCGCCGCGCTCTGGATGCGTTCAATCACAGCCAACATTCGCCCGCACTTGTAGGCGGGATCGTTCAGTTCACGATTGAGCATAGTGAGTACCTCCTTGAGTTGGGGGTTTTGGGAAGCAAGCACTGCCTTGATGAGTTTAGCGCGCTCGTAGCGCACGCCCTGCTCGGCGCGATTGCGCTGTACGGCAGTTTGAAGCAAGACATCAGGGAGCGGCGCGCCCGTAAACGCGCTCCGCATCAGCGTTTCGGGTACATGCGCGGGCACATCCTTCGCCTCACGGTAGAGACTA
>JANWZD010000041.1 GCA_025054935.1 Dehalococcoidia bacterium
CCCGCGCCGGCAATGCGATCTATCTCGGGGGCAACTTCACCTCCGTCGGGCCGCCCACCGGCTCGTTCGTCGCGCTTGACGGCACCAGCGGCGCCCGCGACCCCAGCTGGCCGACGGTGAACGGGCCGGTGTTTGCCGTCGCCCCGGACGGCAGCGGCGGCTGGTACATCGGCGGCAGTTTCACCAAGGTGGGCGGGGTCGCCCGCACCTACCTCGCCCGCATCAAGGCAGACAAAACCGTCGACCCGACATGGACCCCCAACGCGAACGGCACGGTCTGGGCGCTGGCAGTGAGCGGCACTACCCTCTACGTCAGCGGCTTCTTCACCCAAATCGGCGGCCAGACGCGCAACGGCCTTGCCGCCCTTGATGCCACCACCGGCACCCTCCTCCCATGGAACCCCAACGCGAATGGCGAGGTCCGTGCGCTGGCGGTGAGCGGCAGCACCCTCTACGTCGGCGGCGAGTTCACCACGGTCAACGGCCAGCCGCGCAACCGCCTTGCCGCCTTCAATACCGCCACCGGCGACCTCCTCCCATGGAACCCCGACGCGAGCGGTCCGGTCCTTGCGCTAGCGGTGAGCGGCAGCACCGTCTACGTCGGCGGCAGCTTCTCCTTCATCGGCGGCCAGCCGCGCATCAACCTCGCCGCTGTTGATGCCACCACCGGCACCCCCCTCCGATGGAACCCCAATGTGAGCGGCATGGTCTTGGCGTTAGCGGCAGACAGCACCGCCCTCGATGTCGGCGGCGACTTCACCCGCATCGAGAGCGGCAACGTCCACTCGGGCTATGCCCGCTGGCTCTTCACAGCAACACAGCATCTCCCCTTCACCGCCCTTCGTCATCCGCACTGACGGGCGCAGCCCAGCCCGGCCCAGCGGCTGCCCGTTCTCCACCTGCGCCAGTCCCTCGGCTGAGCCCCTCCTCAGCCCGCCCGCATCCGCCCCGCAGCACGCAAGCCGGCGG
>JANWZD010000042.1 GCA_025054935.1 Dehalococcoidia bacterium
GGCGCGCATCGACGCGCGTGCAGGCGTGCCAGAGCCGTCGGAACTGGTGTTCGTCGGGCTGGTGGGCATGATGGATCCGCCCCGACGCGGCGTGCTGGAAGCCATCGACGAGTGCCATCAAGCGGGCATCCGTGTGCTGATGATAACGGGCGACCACGCCGCCACTGCCCGCGCCATCGCCGCGCAACTGCACATCGCCCCGCCCGACGCCGAAGTGGTTACAGGCGCCGAACTGGAGCGCATGAGCGATGAGGAGCTGCGCGAGCGCGTGCGCACCGTGAATGTGTTCGCCCGCGTATCGCCTGAACATAAACTGCGCGTAGTGCGGGCGTTGCAATCCAACGGCGAGACAGTGGCGGTCACAGGCGACGGCGTGAACGACGCGCCCGCGCTCAAAGCCGCCGATGTGGGCGTGGCGATGGGCAAAAGCGGCACCGATGTCGCCCGCGAAGCCGCCGACATCGTGCTGGCAGATGACAACTTCGTGAGCATTCGCAACGCCGTCGAGGAAGGGCGCATCGCTTTCAAGAACCTGCGCAATGCGACCTTCTTCCTCATCTCCACAGGCGCAGGCTCGATACTGATGTTCCTGTTTGCTGTGCTGATGGGTTTGCCGATGCCAATGCTGCCCGCGCAGCTGCTGTGGCTAAACCTTGTAACGAACGGCTTGCAGGATGTGGCGATGGCGTTCGAACCGGGCGACAAGAGCATCATGCGTCAACCGCCGCGCCCGCGCGATGAGGGGATTATCTCCAAGTTGCTGTGGGAGCGCACCGCGCTGGTGGGGCTGCTGATTGGCGGCGCGGGGCTGTGGCTGTTTATGTACGAGTACGAAACGACAGGCTCGCTCACACGGGCGCAGACCGTCGCGCTGACAACCGTTGTGCTGTTCCAGAACTTTCATGTGGGCAA
>JANWZD010000043.1 GCA_025054935.1 Dehalococcoidia bacterium
ATTGCAATCGCAGCGGTCGCCAAGCCCAGCGCGCTCAAAGCGCGGAATGTGCGAAGTCCTTTCATAGTTGCCTCCTATGGGAAAGTATCCCAGCAAAAGTATGCGCCGTTGGAAGTTAAGGTCGGGTTAAATTCTCGCAAGGAGCGCGTTCAGGTACACTTGAGGTATGCGCACACGCCCCGAACGCCGTCCCATTCGCGCGTTGGACGAGCAGTTGGTGAACCGCATCGCTGCAGGCGAGGTGGTGGAGCGTCCCGCCGCCGCGCTCAAAGAGCTCATCGAGAACGCCCTCGACGCGGGCGCGGCGCGCATCGATATCGAGGCGGCGATGGGCGGGCGCAGCCTGATTCGCGTGCGCGACGACGGAATCGGCATGACGCGCGCCGACGCGCTGAACGCCCTGCAACGCCACGCCACCTCCAAAATCGCCTCCGACGCCGACCTGAACCGAATCCGCACGCTGGGCTTCCGCGGCGAGGCGCTGCCCAGCATCGCCAGCGTGAGCCGAATGGAAATCCTCACACGCGCCTTCGAGGAAGACACGGGCACGCATATCGTAATCGAGGGCGGCGAGGTCAAAAGCGTTGAAGAAGTCGGCGCGCCGATTGGCACAACGATTACCGTGCGCGATTTGTTTTACAATGTGCCTGCTCGCCTGAAGTTCCTCAAAACCGTGCCCACCGAGCTGGGGCACATCGTGGAGACCGTGACGCGCTATGCTTTTGCTTATCCTGATGTGTCGTTCCGCCTCGTGCATGAGCGTCAGGAGCTGATTTTCACGCCGGGCAACGGCGATTTGCTCACGGCGGTTGCGTCCATCTGGGGGCGCGAGATGGCGCAGGGCATGGTGGAAGTGGACTACGAGCGCGACGGCGTGCGCGTGTGGGGCTTGATTGC
>JANWZD010000044.1 GCA_025054935.1 Dehalococcoidia bacterium
GTTAACCCAGGCAAACGTGATGGCCAGGGCAAAGTAGAAATTCATACGGCTCGCAATGCCGAGGAGTACAAGGCTTACTGGGTAAATCCAGTCTTTGGTGTTACTGGTGATGGCGGAGATTGGATTGAAGCTCCGAATCGCCTGATTGTGCGTGACGTTCCGCTCACGCAAAAGTCGCGCGAGGATTTGCTAAACGCCAAAACCGACCTCCCCTTCACCGAAGTCAAGTGGGAGGCAGCGATTGACCGGGTGACCGCCGCTGCTACGCCGCGCCAAATCGAGCGCGTGCCCGCCGGGGCCGTCTTCGGGCCGATGGAAATCATCTTCAACGCCTACCTGCCCGGCGATGCCGACTTGTTCTGGCATGTGATCGAGGCTATGCAGTTGCTGGAAGATGACTATCTGGGCGGGCACGGCTCGCGCGGCAGCGGCAAGATCGCCTTCCGCAACCTGAGCCTGAAACTGCGCTACGGCCCGCAATATGCCGAAGATGACAAGAAGTTCACCGCCGACGACCTGTCGAAACTGGCCGCGCAAAAGGACACCGTGCTGAGCTGGCTAAGAAACAAACTGGCGCAGTGAAAAGGAGGCCGCATGGCCCTTTATGAACTGACTCTGCGCGGGGCGCTGCACCTCGGCGAGTTCGTCGGCGTCGGGCGTGAGGCGGCGCAGGAGTGGATCCCCTCCGATAGCCTGTTCGCCGCTCTCGTGACGGCGTGGGCGCAAACCGGTGTGGATGTGGATGCGACGCTCAAAGGCGGGCAGTCGCCGTTCACGCTCACCTCGGCCTTCCCACTGGCGGCAGGGGTGCGCTTCTATCCCTGCCCGCCGCGCCTGCCCGGCTTCGTGGCGCAGGGGTTCCAACACGATAGCAAGGCGCTTAAGAAAATCCGCT
>JANWZD010000045.1:0-504 GCA_025054935.1 Dehalococcoidia bacterium
GAGCCCGTGGTCCAGTGCGTCGGCAGCCGGAGGAAGCCGAACTCGGCGCTGGCGAAGAGCGAGAGATCCCAGGCCGCGCGACGGAGGTCGAGGAGCGCCTGGGCCAGGGCCTCGAGCGCGGCGAGCTCGAACTTGCCCCGCGACAGCTGGCAGTAGTGCGGATTGAGCTGGAGCCTGGAAAAGCCCAGCTCCGCGGTGGCCCAGTCGCGGTCGAGCGGCAGGCTCACGCCGTAGCCCGCGGCCGAGCCGAGCGGGTTCGCGTCGAGGTACTCCCGGGTCTGCAGCGCGCGCCAGGCGTCGTCGATGAAGGCCTCGGCGTAGCCCGCCCACCAGTGGCCGACGGTGCTCGCCATCGCCCGCTGGAGGTGGGTGTAGCCGGGCATCAGCAACCCAGCCTCGCGGCCGGCGCGCTCGAGGGCCACCGTCGCCACCGCGAGGCCCGCACGCGCGAGCTCCCCCAGCCTGGCCCGGAGCCACAGCCGAGTCGCGACCAGGACCTGGTCG
>JANWZD010000045.1:514-776 GCA_025054935.1 Dehalococcoidia bacterium
GATCTTGCGTCCGAGCTCGCCGAGGCGCTCGCCGAGCCAGGCCTCAAGCGCGCTGTGCCCGTCCTCGAAGCGGGCATCGAGGGCGAGCCGCCCTGCCTCGAATTCGGCGGCGATCGCCGCGAGCTCGGCCACCAGACGCTCGCCCTCCTCCTCGTCGAGCACCCCGGCGCGCACCAGGCAGCGGGCATGGACCTGGCTCGCGCGGATGTCCTCGAGCAGGAAGGCGCGGTCGAGTTGCGCATCGTCGCCCGCGAGGAAGGCC
>JANWZD010000046.1 GCA_025054935.1 Dehalococcoidia bacterium
GCGCGCGGAGCTCGGCCTCGAGCTGGTCGGTCAACTCCGGATGCGCCTTCAGATACTCCCGCGCATTCTCCCGCCCTTGCCCCAGCCGCTGCTCCCCATAGCTGTAAAAACTCCCACTCTTCTTCACCACCCCCGCCTCCACCGCCACGTCCAGAATATCCCCCTCCCGGCTCACCCCGCTCCCAAACAGCAGCTCAAACTCCGCCTGCCGAAACGGCGGCGCCACCTTGTTCTTCACCACCTTCACCTTCACCCGGCTCCCCACCTGCTCGCTCCCCACCTTCACCGCCTCCGTCCGCCGGATGTCCAGCCGCACACTCGCATAAAACTTCAGCGCCCGCCCCCCCGGCGTCACCTCCGGGTTCCCAAACAGCACCCCCACCTTCTCCCGCAGCTGGTTGATGAAAATCACCGCCGTCCGGCTCTTTGCAATCGCCGCCGTCAGCTTCCGCAGCGCTTGGCTCATCAGCCGCGCCTGCAGCCCCACATGCGCATCTCCCATCTCCCCTTCAATCTCCGCCCGGGGCGCCAGCGCCGCCACGCTATCCACCACCAGCACATCAATCGCGTTGCTGCGCACCAGCGCCTCGGCAATCTCCATCGCCTGCTCGGCGCTGTCTGGCTGGCTGATGAGCAGCTGCGCGGTGTCCACCCCCAAGGTCGCCATGTAGGCGGGGTCAAGGGCATGCTCGGCGTCGATGTAGGCGGCGGTGCCGCCCCGCTTCTGGGCTTGGGCGACGATGGTGGCGGCGAGGGTGGT
>JANWZD010000047.1 GCA_025054935.1 Dehalococcoidia bacterium
CATCAGGCAGGGATTCGCGTGCTGATGATTACGGGCGACCACGCCGCCACCGCCCGCGCGATTGCGGCGCAGCTGCACATCGCCCCACCGGACGCGGAGGTGATTACAGGCGCAGAAATGGAGCGCATGACCGACGCGGAGCTGCGCGAGCGCGTGCGCACGGTGAATGTGTTCGCCCGTGTGTCGCCTGAGCATAAGCTGCGCGTGGTGCGGGCGTTGCAGGCGAACGGCGAGACGGTGGCGGTTACGGGCGATGGGGTGAACGATGCCCCTGCGCTCAAAGCCGCCGATGTCGGCGTGGCGATGGGCAAAAGCGGCACCGATGTCGCCCGCGAAGCCGCCGACATCGTGCTGGCGGACGACAACTTCGTGAGTATCCGCAACGCCGTTGAAGAGGGGCGCGTCGCCTTCAAGAACCTGCGCAACGCGACCTTCTTCCTCATCTCGACGGGCGCAGGCTCCGTGCTGATGTTCCTGTTCGCCGTGTTGCTGGGCATGCCGATGCCGATGTTGCCCGCGCAGCTGCTGTGGCTGAACCTCGTCACGAACGGCTTACAGGATGTGGCGATGGCGTTTGAGCCGGGCGATAAGAGCATCATGCGCCAGAAGCCCCGCCCGCGCGACGAAGGGATTATCTCGAACCTGCTCTGGGAACGCACGGTGCTGGTCGGGTTGCTGATTGCCGTTGCGGGGCTGTGGCTGTTTCACTATGAATACACCACCACTGGCTCGCTGGCGCGGGCGCAAACCGTCGCAC
>JANWZD010000048.1 GCA_025054935.1 Dehalococcoidia bacterium
CTCAAAGCCCATCGGTTCGCCGGTGTAGCCGGTGCGCGCCACAATTAAGTCAAAACCGCCGACCGTCGCCCGCAGCACCTGCGTGCGCGCCATATCCTGGATGCGTCCGGTCGTGGCTGCATCCGCGCCCAGCGCGAGCAGGATGTCGCGCGACTTCGGGCCTTGCAGGGCGAGGTCTACGCGCTGATCGGCGCCGCTCTGCGGGTCGCGTAGGTTGCGAAGGGTGACGCCATGGCGGCCCGGCGCCTGCGCCCAGGGCCGGTCGGCGTCAATCAGCACCTCGCCGCGCTGCACGGCATTGACCCAGGCCCAGTCCTTGTCGTCATTGGCGGCGTTGACGACGATGAGGAAATGATCGGGCGCGAGGCAGTATAGATAGCAGTCATCCAGCACATGGCCGTTGGGCGCGAGGAAGTGCGAGTAGGCGCTCTCGCCCGGCTTCAGCGCGGCTATCTCATTGGCGCAGATGGCGTCGAGGAAGGCGACCACGTTCGGGCCGCGCGCCTCCCACACGCCCATGTGGCTCACGTCGAACAATCCGGCGTTAGTGCGCGTGGCGAGGTGTTCATCGAGGACGCCGCTGTACTGCACCGGCATCTCCCAGCCGGCGAAGGGCACCATCTTTGCGCCGAGCGCCCGGTGCGCCTCGTTGAGGCGCGTCTTCTTCAGTGGCGCCTCTGCCGGCTCTTTCCATTGAAAGGCGGGCAGGGCCGGCGGCGCGGCTACAGCCCATCT
>JANWZD010000049.1 GCA_025054935.1 Dehalococcoidia bacterium
TTCACCCCCACGTGCGTGGGGACAACGCGGGGGTGCAGGGGGCAGCGCCCCCCCGCCCCGGTTCACCCCCACGTGCGTGGGGACAACGCGCTGGTTGAGGTTGCCCAGCGGCAGTATGACTGGTTCACCCCCACGTGCGTGGGGACAACCGACGAGAGGCAGGGCGAGATCGGAGCGGAGTCGGTTCACCCCCACGTGCGTGGGGACAACTACGGATGTCGGTCGGACGGCTAGAGGTAAACCGGTTCACCCCCACGTGCGTGGGGACAACAACTGGGAGAGATGCAGAGATGCAGTAGTTGACGGTTCACCCCCACGTGCGTGGGGACAACCCCGTCCGGAGCTCGCCCGCCACGCCGAGCTGCGGTTCACCCCCACGTGCGTGGGGACAACGGGACGCCGGCCCGTTGCCGCCGTTCGCAAGCCGGTTCACCCCCACGTGCGTGGGGACAACAGCATGATCAGCCGTGCCGCCAGCGGATCATACGGGTTCACCCCCACGTGCGTGGGGACAACATCGTACCGAAGGTAGGTGATTGCGCTCAACGCGGTTCACCCCCACGTGCGTGGGGACAACAAAAGCGTCGTGGAGCGACGCATGATTCCCTCCGGTTCACCCCCACGTGCGTGGGGACAACGTTGGGCCAGCAGGCCCAATGCGCCCCCGCCTCGGGTCACCCCCACCTGCGGGGGGGCACCGGCGGGGGTGCGGGGCTGC
>JANWZD010000050.1 GCA_025054935.1 Dehalococcoidia bacterium
CGCCGAATTCGACGCGCAATGGCGGCGCTTGATCGAGACGCGCGAGCCGCTCGCGCGCCTGCGCGTGCGCAACCTGCGTCGGGACGGGATCCCCATCGTCTGCGAGTGGACCGTGACTCCGCTCGTCAATCCGGGGGGCGAAATCGTCTCCGTCATCGCGCAAGGGCGCGACATCACGCAGGAGCTCGAGGCCGAGCGCCTGAAGAAGGAGTTCACCTCGACGTTGTCGCACGAACTGCGCACGCCCCTCACCTCGATCATCGGCTCGCTGCAACTGCTCAATTCGGGCGTCATGGGCGAGCTTGACAAGGAAGTGCTCGAACTCACCGTCGTCGCCGAGCGCAACGCCCAGCGCCTGCTCGACCTGATCAACGACATCCTCGACATCGAGAAGATCGAGTCGGGCAACCTCGCGCTTGCGCCCGAGCCGCTCGCGCTGGAGGACGTGCTGCGCGAGGCGCTCCTGCTCAACCGGGCTTTCGCCGAGCGCTACCGCGTGCGTTTCGAGCTGCGCGGCGAACCGCCTTCGGTGCGCGTGTCCGCCGACCGCAAGCGCTTGCTGCAGGTGCTCACCAACCTCCTGTCGAACGCCGCGAAATTCTCGCCCGAGGGCGCGACCGTCGAGGTGAGCCTGGAGCAGCGCGGGGCGCGGGTGCGCGTCGGCGTGCACGACCGCGGCCCGGGAATCCCGG
>JANWZD010000051.1 GCA_025054935.1 Dehalococcoidia bacterium
CGGGCGTGCGCCTCCTCCCCGCTGCGCTCATAGCGGCGCAAGAACAGAGTGCCCAGCGAGTGTTGCACCGTCGCCCATTGCGACGGAGCAGTGTCGCGGCGATATTCCGACAGCGCGTCGCGGTAATGTGCTTCGGCGGCTCGAGCGTGCGCCTCCTCCCCGCTGCGCTCATAGCGATTAAGGAACAAGGTGCCTAGCGCGTGCTGGGTCATCGCCCAATCCGACGGTGCAGCGTCGCGGCGATACTCCAGCAGCGCGTTGCGGTAGTGCGCTTCGGCGGCTTGGGCGTGCGCTTCCTCCCCGCTGCGCTCATAGCGATCAAGGAACAGGTTGCCCAGCGCGTGCTGGGTCATTGCCCAATCCGACGGAGCGGTGTCGTGGCGATATTCCGACAGCGCGTCGCGGTAATGCGCTTCGGCGGCCTGGGCGTGTGCCTCCTCCCCGCTGCGCTCATAGCGGCGGGCGAACAGGTTGCCCAGCGCGTGCTGGGTCATCGCCCAATCCGACGGGGCAGCGTTGCGGCGATATTCCAACAGCGCGTCGCGGTAGTGCGTTTCGGCGGCCCGGGCGTGCGCCTCCTCCCCGCTGCGCTCATAGCGGCGCAAGAATAGATTGCCTAGCGAATGATGCGCCGTCGCCCAGTGCGATGGTGCAACGTCGCGGCGATATTCCAACAGCGCGTCGCG
>JANWZD010000052.1 GCA_025054935.1 Dehalococcoidia bacterium
TGGTGCCGTGGGCCGCGTCCGGGACGATGATTTCCCGCCGCTTGCGGTCGCCGCGATGGCGATGGTAGGCCATGATCATCGCCACCCCGGCGAGCTCGCCCTGGGCGCCGGCCATCGGCGTGAGCGAAACCCCGCCGCGCATGCCGGTGACCTCGGCCAGGATCTGCTGCAGCTCCCACATGCAGGCGAGGAAGCCTTGGCTCAGCGCCTCGGGGGCGTAGGGATGCCGCTCGAGGAAGCCCGGCAGCATCGCCAAGGCGTTGGCCGCCCGCGGGTTGTACTTCATCGTGCAGGAGCCGAGCGGGTAGAAGTGGGTGTCGATCGAGAAGTTTCGCTGGCTGAGCCGGGTGTAGTGACGCACGACGTCGAGCTCGGAGCACTCCGGGAGGGCCGGCGGCGTCTCGCGGCGAAGCTCGGCCGGGAGATCCTCCGGCATGGGCGCGTCCTCGACGAGCTGGGCACGGGCGCTGCGTCCCGGCCGGGAGAGGTCGAAGATCAGCATCGGCGGCGGCGATGAGGGAAAATCCCATCATGCCAAAGCCTCCGATCCCGGGACAGAGCCGGCGCCGCACCGCGCGTCTCATGGCCGCGCTGCTCGCGCTCGCTGCCGCCCATGCCTCGGCATGGGAGCTCGAGCTGGCTGCCGGGCCGGTGGACGAAATCGACGGCGTGGAGAGCC
>JANWZD010000053.1:0-233 GCA_025054935.1 Dehalococcoidia bacterium
TACACCGGCATCAGCGGCATCAGCCCGCCGAAGTCGTTCAGGTCGCGAGTGTGGGCGCGCTCGTACAACACGCCGACGAGGAGGAACATGCCGGCGCTGCTCAGGCCGTGGGTGAACATCTGCAGCACCGCGCCGTTGGTCGCCAGGATGGCGTCCGGGATAAAGCGCCCGTCGTTGAACTGCGCGGCGAAGCCCTGCGCGTACGCGGCCACCGCGATGCCCAGCACCACGAA
>JANWZD010000053.1:243-665 GCA_025054935.1 Dehalococcoidia bacterium
GCCGCTTGAAGTCCCATTGCCCAAAGGCGGCATATGCGCCGGCCACAATCGCCATCATCGCCAGAAAGGCCAGCACGCCCGCCGAAGCGTAGGCCTCCGCCGGGTAGAGCGGCAGCACCAGACGGATGAAGCCGTACGCGCCCAGCTTTAGCAGCACGCCGGCCAGAATCATCGAGCCGGCGGTGGGCGCCTCGGTGTGTGCATCCGGCAGCCAGGTGTGGAACGGCCAGACCGGAACCTTGATCGCAAACGCAATCACGAAGGCCCAGAAGGCGATGGCGCGGATCAGGCCGGTATCCACGCCGAAGAGGACGCCGCTCAGCGCCGGCCAGCGGGCGAAGGCGTTCTGCATATCGAACGAGCCGAGCGTCAGGCCGATGAGCTGCGTGGCAAGCAGCAGGCCGAGCGAGCCGGCCATGGTG
>JANWZD010000054.1 GCA_025054935.1 Dehalococcoidia bacterium
GGGCTAAAAAAGCGGGCGCGCATTGTTGCGATGGCTGTATCCGGTGAGGATCCCACGATCATGCTGACAGGGCCGGTTTCCGCGTCGCGCGCGGCTTTAAAAAAGGCTGGGCTGCGCGTGGAAGATATTGATCTTTGGGAGATTAATGAGGCTTTCGCCGCTGTACCGCTTTATGTCCAACGCGAGCTGGGTATCCCCACCGAGCGCATCAATACCAATGGCGGGGCAATCGCACTGGGGCATCCTTTAGGGGCAACGGGGGCAATCCTTTTGGGCACAGCTGTCGATGAATTGGAGCGCCGCAAAGCGCGCTTTGCCTTGATCACACTGTGCATCGGCGGCGGCATGGGCATCGCCACCATCATCGAGCGGGTTGGATAACAAATTTGGCTCGCCCCACTCCTCTATGGCCATAAGTTACCAGAGGGATATATGCTAAAGGCGATCCGTGTAGTGGCCGTACTGGCCAGTTTAATCGCAGCGCACTGTGCCTTGCAAAATGGCTCAGAAGAAATCATTGGTAGCCGAAAAGCGGAAAATGTGCGTGACCTGACACCGGTCGATGCCCGCTACATCGTCAACACAAACACCCCCACGCTCTATTTTTCCAATAGCAGCCCCTTGGTCAAAGAAGTCAAAAAAGGCGATATTGTGGTCTCTGACG
>JANWZD010000055.1 GCA_025054935.1 Dehalococcoidia bacterium
GCCTACATCACCTTCAACAACTCCACCACCGGCCGCCTGCGCCACTGCGTCATCCAGTACGCCGGCTCCTCAACCGGTGGTGCCCCAAAACACTTCTCCCTCGGCGTCGGCGCGCCAACAGACGTGGAGGTGCGCCACTGCACCATCGAGCACGGCCGAGGCGTCGGCGTGCTTGTCCAAGAGACCGCCACCAGCCCGCTCCTTGACAACGTCACCATCCGCAACGTCAGCGACGTCGCCATCTACCACCAGAACTCTCCCCTTCCCACCCTGCGCTACAGCAACCTCACCCTCACCAACAACGGCACCAACGCCGTCGAACTGCCCGATAGCGCCACGGTGAACAAGCCAGTCACCCTCGACAGCGCAGCGCTCGGCGGCGCCTTCTTCCTCGCCGGCAGCATCGCCATCAACGCCAACCAGACGCTCACCATCACCCCCGGCACCACCCTCCGCTTCAAGAACGATGCCTACCTTGTGGCTGCGCCGAACGGGCGCTTGGTCGCTGAGGGGACGCCCAGCCAGCCTATCACCTTCACCTCCGCCCTCACTACCCCGGCGCCCGGCAGCTGGGCCTTCATCACCTTCAACGCCAACGCCACCGGCCGCCTGCGCCACTGCGTCATCCAGTACGCCGGCTCCTCAACCGG
>JANWZD010000056.1 GCA_025054935.1 Dehalococcoidia bacterium
CAGCTGTTCGGCCACACCGTCGGGGGTGACGAGATACGCCCGCGAGGGGCCCGCGAGACTCAATTCGTCGAGCCCATCGTGGCCGACCACCACCAGCGCGCGCTGGACGCCCAATCGGCGCGCGGCCCACGCCATTTTCGGGGCGAGCGTCGCGTCGGGCACGCCGATCACTTGAAACGCGGCGCCCGCCGGGTTGGTCAACGGGCCCAAAACGTTGAACACGGTCCGGACGCCGATCTCGCGGCGGGTTGGCGCGACGTGTTTCATCGCCGGGTGATAGCGCTGCGCGAACATGAACCCGAAGCCCGACTCGTCGAGACATTGCGCGACCTGCTCCGGCCCGAGGTCGATCGCGAAACCGAGCGCTTCGAGCACGTCAGCGCTGCCGGATTTGGATGAGACCGACCGGTTGCCGTGCTTGGCGACCGTCAGCCCCCCTCCGGCCACCACAAAGGCCGCCGTGGTGGAAATATTGAAAGTGTGGGCCCGGTCGCCGCCGGTGCCGCAGGTGTCCGTCACCGGAGCCGACACCGGAACTCGCTCGGCCTTGGCGCGCATCACCGAGGCCAACCCCGCGATCTCGTCGGTCGTCTCCCCTTTCATCCGCAGCGCGACCACGAACGCGGCGATCTGCGCCGAC
>JANWZD010000057.1 GCA_025054935.1 Dehalococcoidia bacterium
TCGCTTCCTTCGTCGTCGAGGATTTGGACAAGGTCGGCTTTCCCAAATGCAAGGGCAACATTATGGCGACCAATCCCGACCTCTGCCAATCCCTTTCGGGCTGGAAGCGAAACTTCTCGAAGTGGGTTCATTCGGCAAGCCCGAAGTCGCTTCTGAACGCCTCCATTTTTTTTGACTTTCGCGCCCTTTGGGGCGAAGCGTCTCTCGTGGAGGAGTTGCGGGCGCATCTCTTTTCGGAAATCGAGACCGCAAGGCAATTTATGTTCTTTATGACGCAAAACGCCTTGCAAACGAGACCGCCGCTCGGCTTCTTTGGCACGTTTTTGCTTGAAGATTCGGGGGCGCATAAAAACCAATTCAATCTCAAAGAGCGCGCCTTGCGTCCGCTCGTCGACGGCGCGCGCCTTCTCTCGTTTGAAACCAAAGGCAAAAGCGCGAACACATGGACTCGCCTCGAAGTCGCCAAAGAAAAAAATTTGCTCCGCCCGAATTTGCTCGACAACGCCATTGAGGCGTTTGACTTTATGATGACGCTTCGGCTTGCGCACCATGCCGAGCAACGACGCAAAGGCGTTTCGCCCGACAATTTCATCGCGCCCGAAACGCTCACGCAAATCGAGCGCAACGCCCTCAAAG
>JANWZD010000058.1 GCA_025054935.1 Dehalococcoidia bacterium
GTGATCAAGGCGTCCGCCTCGCGCGCAAGGCGCTTGACGGTCGCCGCGCTCCCTTCGGGCGCGGCGATCACCTCGGCACCGCGCTCGGCGAGCAGCGCTTCGCCGGAACGGTCGATCGGGTCCACGAGCAGGACGCGCATTGCGGCAGCGAGGATATCCGAACGCTTCGCGCGGACGCGCCGGCAGGGGGATCGGTTTCGCGAGGCTCAGACGACGCCGGCGCGCCGCAACTGGGCGATCTCGGCGTCGCTCTTCCCGAGCAGGCCCCTGAGCACCTCGTCGGTGTGCTCGCCGAGAAGCGGCGGGGCGAGGCGGTACTCGACCGGGGTCTTCGAAAGCCGAAGCGGGCTTGCGACGAGCGGCGCGGCCGCGCCCGACGGGTGCGGCATGTCGACGCGCAGCCGCCGGTGGCGCACCTGCGGGTCCTCGAACACCTCCTTCATATTGTTGATCGGCCCGCAGGGGACGTTCGCCGCCTCGAGCGCCTCGATCCACTCGCGCTTCGAGCGCGTGCGCATGATCTCGCGGATGATCGGGACGAGTTCTGCGCGGTGCACGATGCGCTGGGACATCGTCCGGAAGCGCGGCTCCTCGGCCAGTTCCGGGCAGCCGGCCACCTTGCAGAAGCGCTCGAA
>JANWZD010000059.1 GCA_025054935.1 Dehalococcoidia bacterium
CGGCGCAGACAGCGTCAACCCGGTGACGCACGTCTGGAAAGAGGGCCGGGCGGTGCGCCGGCCGATCGAGGAGGCGAAGCGGCTGCTCGCCGAAGCGGGCTACCCCGACGGACGCGACGCGAAGACGGGCGAGCCGCTCGTGCTGCACCTCGACTCGGTGCAGCGCGGCCCGGCCGACAAGGCGGTGACCGACTGGTGGCGGCGGCAGTTCGCCAAGCTCTCGATCCAGTTCGTGCCGCGCCAGACCGACTGGAACCGCTTCCAGGAAAAGCTGCGCAAAGGCAACACGCAGCTCTTCATGATCGGCTGGATCGCCGACTATCCCGACCCGGAGAACTTCCTCTTTCTGCTGCACACGCCGCAGAGCCGGGCGCGCTTTCAGGGCGAGAACGCCGCGAACTACTCGAACCCCGAGTTCGACGCGCTCTTCGAGCGCATGCGTCACATGCCGAATTCGCCCGAGCGGCAGAAGATCATCGACCGCATGGTCGAGATCTTCCGCCACGATGCGCCCTGGATCGGGGGATTCCATCCGAAGAACTTCGCGCTCTTTCACGGCTGGCTCGCGAACGCGAAGGTGAACGAGATGTCGGGCAACAACCTCAAGTACCTGCGCGTCGACGCCGAGGCG
>JANWZD010000060.1 GCA_025054935.1 Dehalococcoidia bacterium
GAGATCGGCCATTGGTGTGTCCGGGGGCAGAGGTTGTCCCCACGCACGTGGGGGTGAACCGGAGACTGCCAGTCGCATTGCTCACGCTTGGCGGTTGTCCCCACGCACGTGGGGGTGAACCGTTGAGTAACCCGACCGGGGGCCGGCCCGGCCGGTTGTCCCCACGCACGTGGGGGTGAACCGATAGCGGTCAAGGCCGTCTCAAACGCCTCGGCGTTGTCCCCACGCACGTGGGGGTGAACCGACTGTCGGCGGCATCCGCCACCGTGCGGACGTGTTGTCCCCACGCACGTGGGGGTGAACCGTCGAAGCCCTGTCCCGGCCCGTTCCACACGCCGTTGTCCCCACGCACGTGGGGGTGAACCGGCCTTGCCCGCCGAGTTTGGCGGCCCCCGCACGTTGTCCCCACGCACGTGGGGGTGAACCGTCCAAGAAGGCGGCCTGAACGCCGCTTGGGTCGTTGTCCCCACGCACGTGGGGGTGAACCGGAGGGAAGGTATTGCGTCGTGCGGTAACGGCGCGTTGTCCCCACGCACGTGGGGGTGAACCGCAATCCCCCCCCCACCCCCCCACCCGCCCCGTGGTGTCCCCCCCCACGGGGGGGGGAACCCCGGGGGGGGGCGCCCCCCC
>JANWZD010000061.1 GCA_025054935.1 Dehalococcoidia bacterium
CACGTGCGTGGGGACCACAGTACGGCTACCGCCGAAGAGGGTTTGAAAGACGGTTCACCCCCACGTGCGTGGGGACCACATCCAATGGCTGGGTGATGAGCTGGCCCTGTTCGGTTCACCCCCACGTGCGTGGGGACCACGCCGGGAACGTCGGTGGCCGTAGCGAAGCTTGAGGTTCACCCCCACGTGCGTGGGGACCACGACAGGGGGGATGCCCGGTGACAGTCAGGGGCATGGTTCACCCCCACGTGCGTGGGGACCACGTGCGGCGGCGTCGCGCGCGCTTCGGCGGGCGCGGTTCACCCCCACGTGCGTGGGGACCACAGGGGCATCTTGCGCGTGGGGGTGCATTATGCCGGTTCACCCCCACGTGCGTGGGGACCACCGCCCTGACTCGTCCCACTCGATCCAACCTGCCGGTTCACCCCCACGTGCGTGGGGACCACCCATTCAGCCGTTTGTGCATGATGAGGGCGTGAGGTTCACCCCCACGTGCGTGGGGACCACGCCCCGAGCATCAATTCGAGGGCCGATTCCACCGGTGCACCCCCACGTGCGTGGGGACCACATCGCGCATCAGCCCGGCAGTACGGCGGTCCACGGTTCACCCCCACGTGCGTGGGGACC
>JANWZD010000062.1 GCA_025054935.1 Dehalococcoidia bacterium
AGGTCGAGGTGACCGCCGCGCCCGAGCGCATCCGCGCCGCCGAGCGGGTGGTGGTGCCGGGCCAGGGGGCGCTTGCCGACTGCATGCGCAATCTCGCCGCGAGCGGCGCGCGCGAGGCGGTGCTCGAGGCGGTGCGCGCGAAACCCTTTCTCGGGATCTGCGTCGGCATGCAGATGCTGTTCGAGCGCGGCGAGGAGGGCGACGCCGAGGGGCTCGGCGTCTTTCCGGGCGACGTTCCGCGCTTTGCCGGCGACGCGATGCGCGGCCTCAAGGTGCCGCACATGGGCTGGAACGAGGTCTCGCAGGTGCGCCCGCACGCGCTCTTTGCCGGAATCCCCGACCGGGCGCGGTTCTATTTCGTGCACAGCTTTTACCCGCGGCCGGCGCACGCAGACCTTGCCGCCGCGGTCTGCGAATACGGCATTCGCTTTACCTGCGCGGTGGCGCGGGATAACATCTTCGCCGTGCAGTTTCATCCCGAGAAGAGCCAGGCTGCGGGTCTGCGGCTGCTTTCCAACTTCGTCCAGTGGCGGCCGTGACCGCGCAGTAGTCGCTCGCCGCAGCACGTGCTGATCATTCCGGCAATCGACATCAAGGACGGCCGCTGCGTGCGTCTGC
>JANWZD010000063.1 GCA_025054935.1 Dehalococcoidia bacterium
TCGAACTTGAGGCGCGCGTACGCGCCCGGCCCGACGATGCGCGCGATCACCTCCTTGTAGCCGCCGAGGTCCGACGGGCTTTCGGAGACCAGCTCCACCTGCCAGCCGCGCCGTTCGGCGTAGCGCGTGTACATGCGAAACAGATCGGCGGCAAAGAGCGCCGACTCCTCGCCGCCGGTGCCCGCGCGGATCTCGAGAAAGACGTTGCGCTCGTCGTTCGGGTCGCGCGGCAGGAGCGCCGCGCGCAGCTCGCCTTCCAGCCGACGCATCGCGTCCTCGGCCGCCTTCAGCTCTTCCTCGGCGAACGCCTTCATCGCGGGGTCGGCCGCCATTTCGCGCGCGGCCGTCGCGTCGCGCTCGGCCTGCCGGTAGCGCGCCCAGAGCTCGGCGAGGTGGGAGAGCTCCGCGTGCTCGCGCGCAAGGCGCCGGTAGGCCTCCATGTCGCGCGTCGCGTCCTCGGCCGCTAGGCGCGCGCTCACCTGCTGCAGGCGCTCGCCGAGCGACTCGAGCCGGGCGCGCAGCGTCGCCTTCAAGGCTGAAGGCGGAACAGCCGCGCCAGCGTCCCGGCGAGCGTGCGCCGCTCCTCCTCCGTCGCGTCGTGCAGGGCCTGCGTC
>JANWZD010000064.1 GCA_025054935.1 Dehalococcoidia bacterium
CGTGCGTGGGGACAACTGCTCAGCTTGGCGGTATAGCTCGTCAACACCCGGTTCACCCCCACGTGCGTGGGGACAACGCATGCACGAAGTGGCGAGCGCGCCCGCGCCGCGGTTCACCCCCACGTGCGTGGGGACAACCGAATGTCCCGGCCGCCGTCATTGCGGTGCGTCGGTTCACCCCCACGTGCGTGGGGACAACCGGGAATGGCAGATCGCCACCCCGCTCGGCAACGGTTCACCCCCACGTGCGTGGGGACAACCTGTTCGTGGGCGAGACGTTTCTCGTTGGTCACGGTTCACCCCCACGTGCGTGGGGACAACGCCGTGGCCGGTGTCGCTGTAGATGACCCGACCGGTTCACCCCCACGTGCGTGGGGACAACGGGGCAGGCGCCGCGGGCGCCGTCGCGGTCGGCGGTTCACCCCCACGTGCGTGGGGACAACGCCGAGCTGCCGAAACCTCCCGGAGCACCGAAAGGTTCACCCCCACGTGCGTGGGGACAACTCCGACCGCAGCGCCTTCACCACCACCCGTTGCGGTTCACCCCCACGTGCGTGGGGACAACGCCGTGGCCGGTGTCGCTGTAGATGACCCGACCGGTTCACCCCCACGT
>JANWZD010000065.1 GCA_025054935.1 Dehalococcoidia bacterium
CACCCGCGCCTTCCTCGAGAAGCGAAGGCCCGTCTTCACGGGCCGCTGAGGGCCTCCTCGCGCGGGCGATAGCGCTTCTCCCCGGCCTCGATCGCGAGGTCGAGCCGATTCTCCGGCGGCGGCAGGGGACAGGTGGCGAAGGCGGTGAAGGCACAGGGCGGGTTGAAGGCCCGGTTGAAGTCGAGCCGCACCGTGCCCTCGGCATCGGGGGGATCGGCGTAGAGGAAGCGCCCGCCGCCGTAGGTCTCGCGGCCGTTGGTGCGATCGGCGAAGACCAGGAACAGCCGTTCGCCGGGCGCCTCCTGAAAGGCCTCGAGGGTGAAGCCGCGACCGTCGATCTCGAAGCGGAGCCTGCCGGGGTTGCGCAGCCGCTGTAGGCCGCCGGTCACGTCCGGCACCTCGAGCTCGCGCACCGGATCGTGCGGCTCGAAGCGCGCGCGCACGAGCCACCAGCGCAGGCTCGGTGGGTAATGCTCGAGGCCGGCGAAATGCCGGCGCGTCGGCGCCTCCGGATCCCAGACGCGGAGCGCGTGGCGCTCCCCGCGCCGGATCACCGCGAGCCTGAGCCCGCCCTCGAGCTCGGCGTGGCCGGCGGGCTCGCCGCGCGCGTC
>JANWZD010000066.1 GCA_025054935.1 Dehalococcoidia bacterium
CGGACGACGTGTTTGATCTGGTCGGGCGCATCGCGCTGCGCGAGGAAGACCTCGGCGGCGCGCTGGACGATGGACTCCGGCGGGTCGTCGCTGATCAACCGGCGGCACAGCTTGCGGCAGACGTGGCGCGCCGTGCCGGGATGGTAGGCAAGCAGGTCGAGCACGGCGCGGCCATCTTCCATCGGGGCCGGGTCGGCGGGCAGGTAGCGGCCCAGCACGAGTTTGTTGAAGCGGTCGTGCCAAGCTTTGTAGAAAAAGAACTTGCCCGTACTGGGCACCGCCGGATCCCAGTCGTTGTGGTCGTCGTCGGCGACGCGCCAGCCGGTGAAGGCGCGCGCCGCTTCGTACACATCGTTATCCACATAGCCGACCGCGACGCCGTCGGCCATTTTCTCCACGCTGTTCGGGTCGCGCACGCCGAGGTAGTTCTCCGCGCCGAGGGTGTGCAGCTCAAACAGCTCGCGGGCGTAGTTCTCGTTCGGGCCGGAGACCTGATTGTTGTAGTTATCGAGGTAGTACAGCATGGCCGGGCTGGTGGCAACGGCCTCGAGCAGCTGCCGGAAGTTGCCCAGGGCGTGCGGCCGGATCACGTCGCGGTC
>JANWZD010000067.1 GCA_025054935.1 Dehalococcoidia bacterium
TTCGCCGGCCTGGCCTTCCCCTTCGTCCGCGAGAAGATCGCAGGGGCGGCGATCCGCGTCGTGCCCGTCGAGCCCGCATCCTGTCCCACGCTGACACGCACGCCCTACACCTACGATCACGGCGACATTGCCCGCTTGACACCCCTGCTGCCGATGCACTCGCTCGGGCACGCTTTCGTGCCCAGCCCGATCCACGCTGGCGGGCTGCGCTACCACGGGATGGCGCCGCTGGTCAGCGCCCTCGTCGTGCAGGGGCTGGCCGAACCAGTGGCCATCGACCAGCGGGAATGCTTCGCCGCCGCCATCGCCTGGGCACGCAGCGAAGGCACGGTGCCGGCTCCCGAGACCAGCCACGCTCTGGCCGCGGTCATCCGCGAAGCGCGACGTGCCGCCGAAGAAGGGAAGGAACGCGTCATTCTCGCCTGCTACAGCGGCCACGGTTTCCTCGACCTCGTCGGCTACCAGAAATACCTCGACGGCGAGCTCAGCGACAGCGCGCTCAGCGATGAGGAGATCGCGCGCAGCCTGCGACAGATCGCGCATCATCCGCGGCCGTCCCTGCCCTGAGGCGCGGCTGCCAGCGGCGCTCTTCAC
>JANWZD010000068.1 GCA_025054935.1 Dehalococcoidia bacterium
GTTCCAAGTATTCGCGTGCGTTTAGGCCGGGAATCCGCGCGCCGGCGCGCCGCCCAATACCGGCTAGGTTAGGGCCAACTCCCGCGCGCCCATTCGGATCAAGCGTGTGGCAGGTCGCGCATGGCACGCCGCCGGCCAGCGGCGCTCGGCCAGAAAAGAGGTCGGCGCCGCTGATCCGCGCGATTGCCGAAGGAGTTGGCAATGGCGTGGCCGGTTGCTGCGAGGCGCAAACGGCCACCACGCCGGCAAGCATCACTCCGGCGAGCAACGGCGCTAACCACGCCGGTAATCTCACCATCGCGACCTCCCGTGTCGTAAGGCCATAGCGGCGCTATGGCCTTACTATGTTCCGATCACGCCACTGTCGAAGCGTTGCACCGTGATTACGCTGGGCCGCGGCAAACCTTGCCGGTCGGGCCACGTGCTGATCGGGTTCTCGAAGGTGCCACCCTCACCGGGATGTTGGATGGCGAGGAAGAGGGTGCGATTATCGGGGGTGAATTCCGGCCCGCACACTTCACTGCCGGCTACCGACGAGAAGAACTGCTGCAAGTGGCCACGCTGTGAACCGCTCACCGGCACTGCGAA
>JANWZD010000069.1 GCA_025054935.1 Dehalococcoidia bacterium
TTCCCGGGGATTTGCGAACCTGGCTACGTTCGTCGCGCGTTGCCGGCACCTTGTCGCCGCCGGCGGCGTGCTCGCGGCGATGAAGGGCGCGTACCCCGCCGAGGAGCTCGCCGAGGTGCACGATGGCTGCGATTGCAGCGACGTCAGGCGCCTGCGCGTGCCGCTTCTTGCCGCCGAGCGCCATCTCGTGCTTTGCCGTCCGGGCGCTTGACATGGCGCGCGTGATCGCCGTCGCGAACCAGAAAGGGGGCGTCGGCAAGACGACGACGAGCGTCAACCTCGCCGCGAGCCTCGCCGCCGAGGGGCGCCGCGTCCTGCTCGTCGACATGGACCCCCAGGGCAACGCCACCACCGGCAGCGGCACGGACAAGCGGGCGCTCGCGCGCACCGTTTACCACGCCCTGCTCGGCTTGGCCGAGCTTGCGGCGATCCGGGTTCGCGCCGAAAAAGGCGGCTACGATCTCGTGCCCGCGAACCGCGAGCTCGCGGGAGCGGAAGTGGAGCTGGTCGAGCTGCCCGGCCGCGAGGCGCGTCTTTCCGCCGCGCTCGCGCCGGTGCTCGGCGAGTACGACATCGCGCTCATC
>JANWZD010000070.1 GCA_025054935.1 Dehalococcoidia bacterium
CCCGGGCCGATGGCCGCCTGCGCCAGATCCACCGGGGCGATGTTGCCGCTTTGCAGGGTGCGCAATGCAGCGGGAAGCTCGGCCTTGAGGGCGGCGAGGAACTCGCGGCGGGTGGCGGTCCCCCACCCCCACCCTCCCCCGGCGGGGACTTGCCCCCACCCCGGCCCTCCCCCGGCGGGGACTTGCCCCCACCCCGGCCCTCCCCCGGTGGGGGAGGGAATGAGGGAGGGGGCGCGCTTACGGCAGACCAGCACGATGCTGGAGGCGAGGGCGTTTGTCCCGATGCCAGTTGACCTTGCTTCGCGTTCGGTACGCATCGGCCACGTGCCGCTGAGGGCGAAGCCGGCGCGAATCACCGCGTCGAGAACGGTCTCCCAGCCGGTGCTCCTGGGCGCAGGCGTCTCAGCGGGCTTTGCGGGCCGGAGGCCTGCGTCCCCAGGCGTCCCTGGGATCGCAGGTGTCCCTGGGATCGCAGGCGTCTCGCCTGCTTCTATCTCGCCTGCTTCTTCTTCGTCGTTGTCGTTTGTAGGCCGGAGGCCTGCGCCCCCAGGGGACTCCGATTGTTTGAAGGCGTAGTAGATGG
>JANWZD010000071.1 GCA_025054935.1 Dehalococcoidia bacterium
CCTGCTCCAGATCCTGCCAGCGCGTCTTGTCGACGGCCAGGAACACCAGCGTGTTGCGGAACAGCCGCGGCCCGTTGCCGCGCGCCTCCAGGATCGCGCGCGCCGCCTGCTCGGCCGCGTTGCCGGGCTCCCGGCTGTAGGGATGCTCCGGCCCCAGCACCACGAGGCGTGCTTCCGGATCGTCCGCCACATCGGCACCCGAGCGCGGCAGCGGATGGATGCGGGAGAACTCGCCGGTCTTCTTCAGATCCGTGCGCAGCCGTCGCTCGAGTTCGTGCACAACCTTGTCCGGATCGCGCCTCAGTTGCTCGGCGAGCTTGGTGACCGTCGGCTGCGTGGAGTACCAGTAGCGCGGGCCATCGGCGTACAGGTAGGTGGCGGCGGCCGACAGTCGCCGCAGCGCATCGCCGAACACGGCAGGGCTTTCGCCCGGCATCACGCAGCCGAGCTTCACCCGCCGGTCCTCCAGTCCGGGATGCGGCGCCGCCGCGGTCGGGGCGGAACCGAGGAAGATCGTGCGCGCCACGCGCCGGGTGGCGGAGAGCTTGCCGAGATGCGACACCTCGGCGTCGATCCGCA
>JANWZD010000072.1 GCA_025054935.1 Dehalococcoidia bacterium
GTCACCTCGCCGCCGCCCAACGTCAGCGCCAGTCCGTAGTTGCCGGTCTCCAGCGTGTTGATGCCCAACTGGTGCGCGCGCCGGATGACGTTATCAATGCCGACGCGGCTGAGCACGTCCACCGCCGGGATGTTGTAACTGCGCGCCAGCGCCTGCCGCAGGCTGACCGGGCCATGGAACTTGCGGTCGTAGTTCTCCGGTTCGTAGGGCGCCTGCCCGGGAATAGGGAACTGCATCCTCACGTCGAGCAGCATCGTCGCCGGCGAGAAGCCCTGACGGAACGCTTCGAGATACGTGAACGGCTTGAAGGCCGAACCCGGCTGGCGCAGGCCATCTACGGCGATGTTGAAGTTGCCGGAGATGGCCCGGTTCCAGTAATCCACCGAGCCGACCATGGCACGGATCTCGCCGGTCTTTGGGTCAATGGCAATGATGGCGGCGTTGGTGACGTTACGGTTCCGACCGGAGTCGGCGGCGCGCGTTGGCGGGAAGAACCGAGCAGCCTCACATGGCGCGCCGCCCTCCGCCGGGATGACGGTGTCCGCCGGAGCGCCGCTCAAGCGCGCC
>JANWZD010000073.1 GCA_025054935.1 Dehalococcoidia bacterium
CGGCGCAGCGATTCTACGCGCACCAACCCGCTGCGAATCTTGTCCTGCACCTCGCGCTCCACATAGGGCGCCAGCCCCGCGCGCAACAGCTCCAGCGCCTTGCCGACGCGCTCCTGATTGGTGATGGCCATGGGTTACTCCTCACTTTCCTCGAACATCTCCACCTGCGCCGCTTTCGGCCGGCCGCCCTCGCGCGCCAGCCGCACCACCTCCGGCCAGCTCTGCACCAGGCCGTTGTACGCCAACGCCTCGGCGGCGCGCTTCCTGCGCTCGCACAGGGTGTACAGGCGATAGGCCAGCTCGCGCGCGGCCTCGGCCCGGCTACCGAGCTTGGCGCTCTCACCGCCGGATTCGAGCGCGCGGATAAGGTGGTGGACGGTCTCCCATGCGGTCAGGCGCGGGTCGGCCGCCGGGTCCCAATTGGCGGGCAGCTCTTCGGGCTTGAGCAGGCGCACCTTGCCGCGTTTGGATTCAAGGATGCCGGCCTCGACCATGCCGGCGACGCTGGTGTTCTTGGCCTTGCTCAGGGTCTCGGCCACGCCGAACTCGCCCTCGCCGAAGCC
>JANWZD010000074.1 GCA_025054935.1 Dehalococcoidia bacterium
ACCCACCCGCCCTCGATAATTGACTGGCACCTCGATCAACCGAATTTTGTGTTTCAGGGCTAAAATCACCATTTCGGGAAGGAGATGCGAAGCATTTACGGTTAACTCGCCGTTCAATTTCTCGGCCGCCTCCCTGCGGATCAACCGCAACGTACAGCCGCAGTCCGAAAGCGAGGGCGCGTTGAACAGCACTTGAAGCATTTTGGCAACTACAATGTTCCCAAACCTCAAAAACCAACCCATGTTTGCTTGCTCCCAAATCAGCTCTTTGGTGGTGCGAGTGCCACAGACCATGTCGAAATCGTCAGCGTAGGCGAGCAGCTTTATAACATCCTTACCGACGAATGTGCCGTCTGGCTCCGCCAAAATAATCAGTTCGCCTTTTGCCTCTCGCAACCCCCGCCGCAATGCCGCACCGTAACCTTGACGACCCTCCTGCACCACGCGCGCCCCGGCGGCAATCGCTCGTTCGACAGTCCTGTCTCTGGAGTTGTTGTCCACCACCAAAATCTCATCCACGATCCCAGGAACCCGAAAGTCCTGCACGGCGGCTGCGATGT
>JANWZD010000075.1 GCA_025054935.1 Dehalococcoidia bacterium
GGCGTCTTCAGAGCTTTCCCGTACGGGTGCATGTCTTGCCAGCAGGCCGGGGAACTGTGCGCTCACCCTGCCATCCTTACCGGGTTATTTGTTCCACACTGGCCGGAGGTTTTTCACAGAAAAACCCCACGAGCAGCACAAGAATGACTGTTCGTGGGGTTCTGGGGTTGGTTGTTGTTTCTGGCAGCGCCCTATTTTCCCAGCAGGTTGCCCCGCCAGTATCGTCGGCGTACGCAGGTTTCACGACCGTGTTCGGGATGGGAACGGGTGGGACACTGCGGCCAGAGCCACCAGAAAACGGTTCAGAAGCTCGAACGCACTCCGGAAGAAACCATCACAGACCGGCGACCAAGCCGAACACACTCCCTCTGCCACTCCGGCTCCTCCAGCAACCCCGGCGCCCGAAGGCACGGGTCCGGAAGACACCGGACAGTCTACAGAAGTCCTCGGTCCCTTAGTACGGGTCAGCTCAACACATTACTGTGCGTACACCTCCCGCCTATCAACCCGGTCGTCTGCCGGGGACCTTACTCTCGCGATGGGGGTTCTCATCTT
>JANWZD010000076.1 GCA_025054935.1 Dehalococcoidia bacterium
ACCTCGACGGTGCCGCCCTCGGGCGAGAACTTCGCGGCGTTCGATAGCAGGTTGGTGAGCACCTGTAGCAGGCGCTTGCGGTCGGCGTACACCCGCACCGGGGAAGGAGCGCCGCGCAGCTCGAAGCGCACGCGGAAGCGCTCGCCGAACGCCCGATTGAGCACCAGCGCCTCGCGCAGCACATCCTCCAGCGCGAGCGGCTCGGGCGCGAGCGTGAGCTTGCCCGACTCGATCTTCTCGATGTCGAGGAGGTCGTTGATCAGGTCGAGCAGGCGCTGGGCGTTGCGCTCGGCGACGACCGTAAGTTCGAGGACCTCCGTGTCAAGCTCGCCCATCACTCCCGAATTGACCAGTTGCAGCGAGCCGATGATCGAAGTGAGCGGCGTGCGCAGTTCGTGCGACAACGTCGAAGTGAACTCCTTCTTCAGGCGCTCAGCCTCCAGCTCCTGCGTGATGTCCCGCCCTTGCGCAATGATGGAAACGATTTCGCCCTCGGGATTCACGAGCGGAGTCACGGTCCACTCGCAAAAGATGGGGATCCCATCACGGCGCAG
>JANWZD010000077.1 GCA_025054935.1 Dehalococcoidia bacterium
CCCAGCCGACCATCGGCGGGATCACAAGCAACCTCGACCACGAGGGAGGAGAAGCGAACTATGTCCTCTTCAGCAAACCGCGGCGGGGCCATTGGCATGATTGAGACCCGCGGCTTGATTGCGGCGATCGAAGCCGCCGACGCCATGCTCAAAGCCGCCAACGTCGAGTTGATCGGCAAGGAACAGGCCGGCAATGGCTTGGTGACCGTGATCGTCGCGGGCGACGTCGGCGCCGTCAAGGCCGCCACCGACGCGGGCGCCAGCAGCGCGTCTCGAGTCGGCGAAGTCGTCTCCGTCCATGTGATCTCGCGGCCGGGCCGGGAGATCAATCCGATCCTCACGGGCGGCGGCGGCTTGCTGGCCTCCGGCGCGTCCGCGGGCAACCTCGGCGCCGGACGGGCCGCTGGCGAATTGAAGGCCGGGAAAGAGTAATCCCGAACCGGAGGAAGTTTCATGGCACGTCTGATCAGCGCAAAAGACATTGAGGCGGCGGCCGCCAACGGCCAACGCGAAGTCCGCTACGAAAAGGGCGCAATCGTTACCCCAGCC
>JANWZD010000078.1 GCA_025054935.1 Dehalococcoidia bacterium
GTCCACGGCGGCGGTGTCGTGCTCGTCCAGCAGCTGCGCCACCCAGTCCCGGCCCAGCTTGCGCCGCAGGTAAAAGAGCGCGCCCACCTGCACCTCGCTCAGGCCGAGGATGCCGGCCAGCATCTCCACGTCCTCCGGCTCGATCTGGTCGAGGCCGATTTGCAGCACGCCGTCCACGGTGCCGCCGCGCGCGCGCGAGGTCTGCGGGTCGAGCGTGATGACGTGCACGCGCCCGTCGCCGAACAACTGGCGCAGCCCCTTGTACTCGCGCCCGTGCTCGTCGCGCACCGCCCAGCCGTAATCGTTGTGCATGTCGAAGATCAGGTTGACGGCGACGTTGGCTCGGACGATGCCGGCCAGGATGGTGCGGGTGATGAAGCTCTTGCCCGTGCCGCTCTTGCCGAACACGCCGGACGAGCGCTCGACGAAGCGTTTGAGGTCGAGATTGACCTTGATGTTCTCCATATCGAGCGGCTCACCGATGTGCCAGTGCGTCTCGTCCTCGCCGCCGAAGATGCGGGCCACGTCCTCGGGCGTGGCTTCGT
>JANWZD010000079.1 GCA_025054935.1 Dehalococcoidia bacterium
AGCGGTCTTTTACCTGCGCTCGCGCGGCATCGGTTTCGAGGCGGCGCAGAGCCTGCTCACTTACGCGTTCGCCGCCGAGGTCGTCGACCAGGTCAAGCTCGAAACGGCCCGCAAAGAGCTCCAGGAGTTCCTCCTGCGGTGGGTGCCGCAGGGGGACGTCGTACGGGACGCCATCTGAGCGGGGCCGGTGCGGGGATTCGAATGTCTTCGATGGCCGTACTCGAGAAGCTCGACGGCAAGCGACTCCGTGCGGACTTCCCGATCTTCGCCGTGCGGAGCCGGCGCGGGCCGTTCGTGTACCTCGACAGCGCGGCCACGGCGCAGAAGCCGCGCCAGGTCCTCGAAGCGCTGACGGACTTTTACGCGACCCACTGGGGACCGGTCGCCCGCGGGGTTTACAAGCTCTCCGCGGAAGCCACGAACGCGTACGAGGCCGCGCGTGCCGAGGTTGCGGATTTTCTCGGGGCCGGGTCGGCCGAGGAGGTGGTTTTCGTGCGCGGCACGACGGAAGCGATGAACCTCCTCGCCGCGACGCTCGAGGAACG
>JANWZD010000080.1 GCA_025054935.1 Dehalococcoidia bacterium
GCCCGCCGCTGGACTCGGTCGCGCTGCTCTCGCTCGGCACCGGGCGCAACCTCGAGTACCTGCGCGGGCGCCGCCACGACTGGGGCTTCGCCCAGTGGGCGCGGCCGCTGATCAGCCTGATGCTGGACGGCACCGTCGGCATCGCCGACTACCAGTGCCGGCAGCTGCTCGGCGAGCGCTATCACCGCCTCGCCCCCGCCTTCCCGCCGGGACTGCGCATCGGCATGGACGAGATCCGGCGCCTGCCGGAGCTCGGGCGCTTCGCCGAGGCCCTCCCCATCGACGACACCCTCGCCTGGCTGCGCCGGTGGTGGGTGGAATGACGGCGGGCTCCGGTCGCGAACGCCGGCGCGTTGGGGCACCGCTGGATCGGCGGCTCGACCTCGTCCTTGGTGCGGAACCCCCGCACGCGGTGCGGCCGATGGCGGGCGTCATCAGCGCCGCGTCGTGCCTGTACGCCCACCGGACCGCGAGCTCGAGCGCCCGCCGCGCGTAGAGGCACGCCGTGCGCGGGCCGGCGCGCACGGC
>JANWZD010000081.1 GCA_025054935.1 Dehalococcoidia bacterium
CGGATCGGCGATCATGCGGCCGAGGAGAACTGGCCGCCGCGGGGCGGGGAGGCTCGCGCGATGTACCGGATCCTGGCGCTCGACGGCGGCGGCGTGCGCGGCCTGCTGACCGTGATCCTGCTCGAGCGCCTCGAGGCCGCGCTCCCGCCTCCCGGGCTGGTCGCCCGGGCCGACCTTCTCGCCGGCACCTCGACCGGGGCGCTCATCGCGCTCGCGCTGGCCCGCGGCATCCCGCTCGCCACCCTGCGCGAGCTCTACCTGCGGCGGGCGCGGGAGGTCTTCGACGACTCCTGGCTCGACGATCTGCGCGACCTCGGCCGGCTCGCGGGCGCGGAGTACTCGAACCGCGGCCTTCGGCGCATCGCCCGCGAGTGGTTCGGCGAGGCGACGCTCGGCGATCTGCCGAAGGCGGTGCTGGTGCCGACCTTCGACCTCGACAACGAGGATCCCGACCCCAGGCGCCGGAGCTGGAAACCCAAGCTCTTCCACAACGTGCCCGGCACCGACGCCGACCGC
>JANWZD010000082.1 GCA_025054935.1 Dehalococcoidia bacterium
CAACCGGCGCGCGGGCTACCTTTTCCAGCAGGATGCGCTGATGCCGTGGCGCAACGCGCTCGAGAACATCACCGTGGGGCTCGAGTTCCGCGGGGTGCCGC
The DNA here is from genome assembly GCA_025054935.1 of Dehalococcoidia bacterium. Lineage (NCBI taxonomy): Bacteria > Bacillati > Chloroflexota > Dehalococcoidia > Dehalococcoidia bacterium. The sequence goes on from JANWZD010000082.1 coordinate 102, forward strand.
GCGAAACGGCGCAGGAACAGGGCCGGGACTGGCTGCGCCGCGTGGGCCTTGCGGGCTTCGGCGACCGCTATCCGCATCAGCTCTCGGGCGGCATGCGCAAGCGCGTCGCGCTGGCGCAGACGCTGATCCTCGATCCTCAGATCCTGCTGATGGACGAACCGTTCTCGGCGCTCGACGTGCAGACGCGCCAGCTGATGGAAAACGAGCTGCTTGAACTGTGGTCGGCGGACCGCAAATCGGTGGTGTTCATCACGCACGATCTGGAAGAAGCGATCGCGCTTTCGGACCGGGTCGTGGTGCTCTCGGCGGGCCCGGAATCGCACCCGATCGGGGAGTACGCGATCGACATCCCGCGGCCGCGCGACGTCTCGGAGGCCCGGCTGACCCGGCGCTTTCTAGAGCTGCACGCAGAGA
>JANWZD010000083.1 GCA_025054935.1 Dehalococcoidia bacterium
AATCAGCGCGGCGAGAAGAAAGTCATCAAGACCTGGAGCCGCGCCAGCACAATCTTCCCGCAGATGGTCGGCCACACCATTGCGGTGCACGATGGCCGTCGCCATGTACCGATCTACATCACCGAGAACATGGTCGGCCACAAGTTGGGTGAGTTTGCGCCGACGCGCACCTTTCGTGGCCACGTGACTAAAGAAGAAAAGACGACGGCCACCGCCGGAGGAGCGAAGAAATGACCGAAGTTCGCGCGCAGGCCCGCTACGTGGGCGTCTCTGCGCAGAAGGCGCGGTTGGTGGTAGACCTGATCCGCGGCCGGAAGGCCGAAGAGGCGCTCAACATCCTCAAGTTCACGCCGAAGGCTGCCGCCCGGCACGTCTACAAAGTGGTCAAATCGGCTATGGCCAATGCAGATGAAAACTTCGGCCTGGACGTCGGCGAGCTGATTATCACCAAGGCGTTTGTGGATGAGGCGCCCACTCGCAAGTGGCGGCGCTTCGGTGCGCGTGGACGGTTCAA
>JANWZD010000084.1 GCA_025054935.1 Dehalococcoidia bacterium
GTTCTCGGCCTCGATGGGGTTATAGGGCACGGTCGGCAGGTCAAGGTTGTAGGCCCACGAGCCGGGCATTACCGGCGAATCGGCGATGACGGCCTGACCGTGAAGGATATCGTTGACCATTTGCGACCGATTTAGGCCGAGCAGCAGCGCCTGGCGCACGCGCTTCTCGCGAAAGAAGGGCAGCGTGTCGTCGCGCAGGTTGAGGAAGATGAGCGTGTACTCCGGTTCGAACGTGGTGTACAGGCGCAGGTTGGGCAGCAGGGCAGCAGCGGCTACCTGTTCGCGGTCAAGCCGGCTGATGCCCAGCACCTCGCCGCGCCGATAGGCGGCCAGTGCTTCGGCGCTGTTGGGGTAGAAGCGGAACTCAACCTCCGCCAGCGCCGCAGGCCGGCCGTGATAATTCGGCGCGTTCTCCAAAATCAGGCCGGTAATCAGGCCGCCCTCGGCCAGCCACTGTCGGAAGCGGAACGGGCCGGAGCCGACGGGTTGCAAATTGAACTGAGCC
>JANWZD010000085.1 GCA_025054935.1 Dehalococcoidia bacterium
TGGTCTGGCGGCGGGCTGAATGCCAGCACGGCGGTCATCGCCGGCAGCGCCTTCACCCGCAACTCCGTGTCCATTGATGGCGGCGGGCTCTCTGCCGGCACGGCGGTCATCACCGGCAGCACCTTCGCCAGCAACTCCGCTGACAGCGGCGGCGGGCTCGGCGCCGCCATGGCGGTTGTCACCAACAGCACTTTCATCAGCAACTCTGCCAAGTTCTCTGCTTTCGGGTGGTCTGGCGGCGGGCTGAATGCCGGCACGGCGGTCATCGCCGGCAGCGCCTTCACCCGCAACACCGCCGACTTCTCCGGCGGCGGGCTGTACGCCGGCACTGCCGTCATTACCCGCAGCACCTTCCAGAGCAATTCCGCCAACGAGAACGGCGGCGGGCTGTGGGCCTCGACAGCGGCGACCGTCACCGCCAGTGCCTTCCATGGCAACGCCGCCAACGAGAACGGCGGCGGGCTGTATGCCGGCACGGCTACCGTCACCGGCAGCACGTTTCTC
>JANWZD010000086.1 GCA_025054935.1 Dehalococcoidia bacterium
ACCCACAGCCGCCTCGAACGCTTGCTCCGCCAGACCGGCACGCCCGCCGGCCTGCTCTGCAACGGCCACGCCCTCCGCCTTATCTCGGCCCCGCGCGGCGAAAGCTCCGGCTGGCTCGATTTCCGCGTCGCCGAGATGGCGCTCACCGCCGGTCGCCCCATCGTGGCCGCCCTCCGCCTCTTGCTCAGCGAGCAGCGCCTGCTGTCCCTGCCGCGCAACCAGCGCCTGCCGGCGCTGCTGGCCGCCAGCCGCGCCTACCAGAATACAGTCAGCGAGCGGCTGGCCGAGCAAGTGCTCGCCGCGCTCTATGCCTTGCTGCGCGGCGTGCAGGCGGCCGATGCCGAGGCCAACGGCGCGCTGCTGCGCGATGTCTTGCGCGAGGACCCGAACGCGGTCTATCACGGCTTGCTGACGGTGATGCTGCGCCTGATTGTGGTGCTCTATGCCGAAGAGCGCGAGCTGCTGCCCGCCGATGCGGTCTGGACGCAGCATTACGGGCTGGCG
>JANWZD010000087.1 GCA_025054935.1 Dehalococcoidia bacterium
GATCGCGAAGAGGCGTCAAGCGGGAAGCGTGCCGCGAGGCTCGATCGGCGAAGTCGAACCGTCCGGCGAAGCGCGGCACAGGTAGCCGCGATAGAAAGCGGACGTGTCTCCGGGTATAATAATCGAAACAAGTGAAGCGCTTGTTCCGAGAGACAGGGACCGACCGAGGGGAGGGGGCCGTGGCTCGTGTCAAGCGCATCGTCTGCCTCGCCAACTCGCGGAAGCGGAGCGGTCGGTGCATCGCCGGCCGGGAGTGGGACGGGAGCAAGGCGGGACCGTGGATCCGGCCGGTGCGCGAGGATCCGTCGAAGGGCATCTGCGTCCCGTGCTACGCCGAAGGCGATCGTGATATCAAGGTATTGGATATCGTGGAAGTTCCGCTCATCGAACATCGACCGCGACGCCATCAGCAGGAGAATTGGCTGTTCGATCCGAAATTGCCATGGATTCGCAAGGGGCGCGTGAGTGAGACGGATCTCGACGCGTTCGTCCAATATCCAGAC
>JANWZD010000088.1 GCA_025054935.1 Dehalococcoidia bacterium
TATCGTCTGCCAGCGGATGACCGGGCCGGAGAACTTCCGCCGTGTCTCCACGTTGAACACCGACCTTGAAGGTGAGCGCGCGCTGGCCGTGCTGGCGATGGAGAGTGCCGCCGACCCGAAAGAGAAGGCCGAGAAGCAGGAGCAGGTTAGGGCAATCGAGGAGCGGATGAAGAGCATCAGGGCAGTGGAGACATTGCTCAATCGCGTCGAGACGCAGGTGAAGACGGTGGCGAACGAATTGCAGGCCACGCTGGCCGAGCTGGTACGTCTGCAGGCGCTGGGTGTGAAGGAGGCCGAGCAGCAAGTACCGACGCTGGCCCGGCGCATCCGCAGGCAGATCGAGGAACTGAAGGAGTTCGAGCGCGAGGCAGCGAAGTACTAGCGACTTTGGCCTGCCACTTGGCGCATGAACTGCTCGCTCGAGGGGTTGGCAGCGCAGCATGAAAAGACAACATTGTGTATGTGGCCAATCCAGAACTGGTGGGCGCGCCCTGTGGCCGTGT
>JANWZD010000089.1 GCA_025054935.1 Dehalococcoidia bacterium
CAGCGTCAAAGAGCAGTTCATCCTCAGCGAGGAGTTCGCCTGGCGCCGCGCACCAAGGCCCGGCGGCATCGGTCACGGCTGGGCCGGGCCGACCATCATGGTCTACGGCACCGAAGAGCAGAAGCGCGAATACCTGCCGAAAATCATCTCCGGCGAACACATCTGGTGCCAGCTCTTCTCGGAACCTGGCGCCGGCTCCGACCTCGCCAGCCTGCAGACCCGCGCCGTCCGCGATGGCGATGACTACATCATCAACGGCCAGAAAATCTGGACCTCCGGCGCCCAGTACGCCCACATGGGCATCCTCATCGCCCGGACGAACCCCGATGCGCCCAAGCACCGCGGCATCAGCTACTTCCTCATCGATATGAAGACGCCCGGCATCACCGTCCGGCCGCTCGTCAACATGCTCAACAGTCATGAGTTCAACGAAGTTTTCTTCGAGGACGTCCGCGTGCCGGCGAAACAGCTCCTCGGCGAGGAGAATCGCGGCTGGTACCTGG
>JANWZD010000090.1 GCA_025054935.1 Dehalococcoidia bacterium
TGGCGCGCGCTGGAGCGCATGGCGAAGCGCTATACCGTCTCGGTGCAGTTGCTGGATGCATCAGGGCGGATTGTGGTGCAGGCGGACGGCGAGCCGGGGCAAGGGGCGCGTCCCACCACCGGCTGGCTGCCGCCGGAGGTCGTCACCGACCCGCACACCCTGACGCTCCCTGCCGAGATGGCCTCCGGCGTGTACGTCCTTCAAGTCGTGGTCTATGACCCGCGCACCGGCGCGCGCCTGCCAACGACCGGCCCGGACAACGCGCTGATCTTGCGCGAGGGTTGGCTTTTGCCTTGAGTTCTGCACATGGACCTGGCCTGGTATCTATCGCCTCCTTGGGACATCGTCGTCATCGTCGCCGTGCTGACGGTAACGGGCGCCCTCATTTTCTATCTGCGTTTTTGCGCCTATCATCGCCGCTATTTTGCCGACAAGGCCCCTGCAGCTGGCGGTGATTGCTACGCCGGCCTGGTTGCTCATGTACGGCAGCTCGTTCGCGCCCG
>JANWZD010000091.1 GCA_025054935.1 Dehalococcoidia bacterium
CCACAGTTGCGGCAGCTCATCCAGGCTGAAGCGGCGCAGGAAACGCCCCACACGTGTCATACGCGGGTCGTCGCGGATCTTAAAGAGCGGACCGTCCGCCTCGTTCAGCTCGCGCAGTTGCTCAAGCTCACTTTCCGCGTTCTGGTGCATGGAGCGAAACTTGTGGATCATAAACGGCCTGCCTCCGATGCCCACCCTGGTCTGGGAGAAGATGACCGGGCCGGGCGAGTCGAGCTTGATCGCCAGCGCGATCAGTGCCATCAGAGGTGCGCTCAATGTCAGCCCAATCACCGCGCCGGCAATATCCATCCCCCGCTTGATCAGTTGCGCCGTTTTGCTGAATCCTATGTCGCGCACACCGACCAGAGGGATGCCCCCCAGATAGTCCACGTCCACCTGGCTCAGGCTCATCTGGAACAGGTCAGGCACGATGTGGGCACTGACCTTTCTCCTCTCACACTCCCGCATGATAGACACAATTTTCCGGTGATACATCCAGGG
>JANWZD010000092.1 GCA_025054935.1 Dehalococcoidia bacterium
CGACGACCTTCGGCCATTACCTGCTCACCTTCGTCTATCCGCTGTTGCGCGACCTCGAACGGACGCGCGCCGCCTTTGCCCGCACCAACCTCAGCCCGGCCGGCGCCGGCAGCGTCAACGGCAGCCGCCTGCCGCTCGACCGCGCTCGCCTCGCCGAACTGCTCGGCTTCGACGGCCTGATCCCCCACACGCGCGACGCCATGTGGCAGGCCGACGGCCCGATCGAGATCGCCGCGCTCCTCGCTTCGTCCCTCGTCACCCTCGACCGCCTGGCCGAAGACCTGCAAATCTTCTCCACCGCCGAGTTCGGCCTCGTGGAACTGGCCGACCGCCATACGCGCACCAGCGTCATCATGCCGCAGAAGAAGAACCCCTATTCGCTGGCCTACCTTCGCGGCGTGTGCGGCGAGTCCATCGGCGTGCTGGCCGCCATGGCCGCCGTCGGCAAAACACCCTCCGGCCAGATAGACAACCGCCTCTTCGCCTACGGCGACATCCCC
>JANWZD010000093.1 GCA_025054935.1 Dehalococcoidia bacterium
CTAGCCGATGAAGCAGTTTGTATTGGGCCGCCGCCGCCGGCGAAATCGTACCTCAATGCGCCGGCGCTGATTAGCGCGGCGTTGATTTCGGGGTGTGACGCCGTTCACCCCGGCTACGGCTTTCTCTCGGAAAATCCGTATTTTGCCGAGATGTGTGCTGACTGCAATCTGATCTTCATCGGACCCCCACCCGAACCGATCCGGTTGATGGGCGATAAAGCGATTGGCCGTGAGACGATGCGCAAAGCCGGCGTGCCAACCGTGCCCGGTTCTGATGGCGAGGTGCGCTCGCTCGAAGAGGCGATTGATGTTGCCCGTAACATCGGCTATCCGGTGCTGCTCAAGCCGTCGGGTGGCGGCGGCGGCCGTGGCATGCGGGTAGCGTATGACGAGGCCGATTTGCAACGCGCGTATCCAACGGCCCGCGCCGAAGCCGAAGCCGCGTTTGGCAACGGCGCGTTGTTGCTGGAAAAGTATCTCACCCGCGTCCGTCACGTCGA